>CAZDLV010000006.1:0-28071 GCA_964506345.1 uncultured Rhodobacterales bacterium
CCAGCGCGCGGGCCATTTCGGTGGCCCCCATCGGATAGGCCTCGAAACTGGTGAAATGCAGGGGGGTGGTGGCGCCGCTGTCTTCCCATGCTTTCCATGCGGCCAGCAGGTTGAGACCGGTGCCGAAACCGAGCTCCGCTATGTGGAACCCTTCGCGAAACCGCTCCGGCAGGTCGTTGCCGTTCAGAAACACATGTCGTGTTTCCGCCAGCCCGTCGGCAAGCGAGAAATACGGGTCCTCGAAACGGGTGGATACAGGCACGCCGTTTTCGCGCCATTCCACATCCGCCTTTTGCGCTTCGTCGCGTTTCATGCTTTACCCCTTGTGAGTCGGACAATGGGCAAAAGGCAGGATCATGGCAACGGCAAACAAACGCGATGTGATCGTGATCGGCGGCGGCATTTTCGGCCTGTCCTGCGCGTGGTCCTGCCTGAAACGCGGGCTGTCGGTGACGGTGCTGGAGGGCACCTATATCGGTTCGGGCGCCAGTGGCGGGGTGATGGGGGCGATGTCGCCCAATGTGCCGGAAACATGGAGCGACAAGAAGCAGTTCCAGCTCGATGCGCTGTTGTCGGCGGCGGACCACTGGGCCGGGGTGGAGGCGGCCTCGGGCAAATCCACCGGTTATGGCCGTATCGGGCGGCTGATCCCGATTCTGGATGAACGCGGGCTGGGCCATGCGCAAAAACGGGCGGTCGATGCGGTCACGCTCTGGCAGGGCAAGGCGGCATGGACGATCCGCGAGGCGGAGGATTACGCGCCGTGGATCGATCCGGATGTTGCACCCCTCGGGGTAGTTCACGAAAACCTGTCGGCCCGCATTTTTCCCCTCGCCGCCTGTCTTGCGCTGGCGCGGGCGATCGAGGCGAAGGGCGGCGAGATCCTCGAAGGTTGGCGGGTGACGGAGATCGGCGATCACGAGGTTTCCGGCGTCAGCGGCACGTTGAAGGCAGGCGCGGTGATCCTGTCGGCGGGGGCCGAGAGTTTTCCGTTTCTGGAACCGTTCCTCGGCCCTGATGCAGGGTTCGGGGTCAAGGGGCAGGCGGCCTTGCTGACCGGCGCGGACATGGCGGGCGCGCCGACGATATTTGCCGATCACACCTATATTATTCCGCACGCCGACGGAAAGGTGGCGGTGGGTTCGACGACCGAGAACACATGGGACGACCCCCGCGCCACCGATGACCGTTTGAACGAGGTTATCGCCCGCGCCCGCGCCATTTCCCCGCCGCTGCGCGATGCCCGCGTGGCGCTGCGCTGGGCCAACCTGCGGCCGCGCGGCAAGAAGCCGGACCCGATGCTGGGGCGCGTGCCGGGGGCCGAGGGCCTGTATCTGGCCACCGGCGGTTTCAAGATCGGCGTCGGTATCTCGCATGCGGTGGGCGAGGCGCTGGCGGGAATGGTGGCGGGCGAAACCCCGTGGTTGCCCGAGAAATTCTTTGTCCGTCTGCCGAAACCGAAAGCATGAGGCGCGCGGATATTCCGGTGGAAACTCCGCGTTACCCTTGAATGCCCCGCACGCCGCGCTTTTATATGCGGAAACACTTATGAACGAGGTCCGCCATGAGCGAGTCGAAAAAACTGACATGTCTGTCCTGCGGGGCAGTGAACAAGGTGCCGGCTGAAAAGCTCGGCTCCAAACCGAAATGCGGCGTCTGCGGCGAGGGGTTGATGACCGGCAAGGTCAAGGACGTGGATTTTGCCACGTTGCAGAAGGCCGGCAAAAACGACGGCGTGCCGCTGGTTGTCGATCTGTGGGCGCCGTGGTGTGGTCCGTGCCGGATGATGGCACCGGAGTTTTCCAAGGCGGCGCAGGAATTGAAGGACTCGGTGCGGTTTGTGAAGATCAACACCGACACACATCAAAAAGCATTGAGCGTTTACAACGTGCGCGGCATTCCGACGATGCTGTTGTTCAAAAAGGGCAAGGAAGTGGCGCGCCAGTCCGGTGCGGCCCGTGCGCCCGAGATCGTCAAATGGGTGCGCACCCGTTCGATGTGATCAGATCATTTTGATCACATCCTTGTCGATGCCGAGCATATAGCCCTTGCGGCTGATGGTTTTGATCAGCAGTTCTGACACGATCTGGTTGCCGAGGTGGTCGCGCAGGCGTTTGATGCGCGTGGCTCCGGCGGCCTCTTCGCAGTCGCTGGCGGGTTTTCCGGTGATCATGGATTCCAGATCGACGCCGCTGATGAATTCGCCGTCAAGGCGGGCCTCGCATAACACCGCGAGCGCCTCGCTGGCGGCTTCGGTCAGGGTGAATTCCATGTTGTTGATATAGACCTTCAATTCGTCGCGCGACAGAATCAGGCTGTTGATCTGGATGCCGGAGCGCTCGATCTCGGACAAGCGCCGGTTCATGGTGGTGATATAGGCCAGAAACACCAGTGCCGCGATCAGGATGGCGGTGGAAAACGCCAGCAGCACCAGAATGACAATGCGATAGGACGTCAGCGTGTCGGAAAACGCGGTGCCGGACTGGGCGAGGATCTCCAGCAGTTTGATCTCGGCGTTCGAGGTCAGCGAGGCGTTTTCGATAAAAATCCGCTCGACCCGGTCATTAAAGGCGTTGGCATCGGGCAGGTTATACAACAGTGCCGCGCCCGCAATCACCAGAATGGCGATGATCAGGGCGAGGCCGATATAAACCGTCCGGTTGCCCCTTTTAGAAACGAAGGTAGTATTTTCCGGCATTTTTCTTCCTCTGTTCCAACCCTTCCGGCCCGAACAGGGATATTACTTGAAGCAGGGTCCAACCGCCAACCCTAATCCGTTTTTGCGTGATCTCGCCGGCAAGCGCAAAATCCGAACACGCCGCCTGTGGCAGTTCGATAACCCCGTAGGACAATTTCAACGGCGAACCTTTCTTGGCCTTGTAATCGGCGTAACACGCTGCATTGGCTGCGGCAGGAAGGGCGACAAGCGCGGATATGACCGCGAGGATGTAGATAAGGTTTTTCATGCCCGAAACATGCGCCGGAACCCGATGTTATGCAATAACACCGGCTGCGGATTACGGTGTTATCCCCTAACATTGCGGCGATATTGCCTAACTTTC
This sequence comes from uncultured Rhodobacterales bacterium, assembly GCA_964506345.1. Classification (GTDB taxonomy): domain Bacteria; phylum Pseudomonadota; class Alphaproteobacteria; order Rhodobacterales; family Rhodobacteraceae; genus NORP23. Next base: position 3,063 of record CAZDLV010000006.1, read on the forward strand.
CGCCCCCGGGCCAAAGTGTTTCCATCGACACCGCGTAACGTCAGATGCGGATCATTCAACAGGGCGGGCGCACCGCCGAACACAAGGAAACATGTTATGAAAACCAAGTTTACCGCCATCGTCACCGCCCTTTCCATCGCCGTTTCGGGTGCTGCTGTCACACCGGTCAAGGCCGCCACACGCGAACAGGATATGTTGTTGTTTCTGTTCGGTGCCGTTGCCGGTGCAGTGATCGCCAACAACGTCGGGCGCACGGCAACGCCCACCCCGCGGCGGCGCGCCGTCACCTATTCCACCGGCCCGCTGAATGTGCGCCAGACCTACAGCTTCGATATCGACAACGGTCGTGTGACAAGCGGGCGCGGCGCCGATATCTGGTTTCGCGCCGTAGATCACGCCCGCCGGTTTCTGGTGCCGCGGAACGGCGCGAAAATCGCGGTTGGCGATCGTTCCAACCGCGGGTTTGCCGGATGTCGTGCCGCGCGCTACTCGGCCCGTCCGGTGCAGCTTCGCTCTATTCCGGTTGGTTCGTATGTTTGTGTGAAAACCTCTGCCGGCCGTTTCAGCCAGTTCCGCGTCAATGCGATCACCGGCGGGCGCAACAAAACCCTGCGTTTGGGGTATACCACCTGGCGGTGATTCCTCTCCAGTGCCGCCAGTATCTGGCCCGCCGGTTTCCGGCGGGCCTTTTCGTCAGAATTCCTCGACTGTGATAACACCGCGAATATGTTTCAGCGCACCCTTTATTTTGGTGTTTACTGCGTATTCCCCCGGGAGCGAGATTTCGACCTCGCCCGGCAGATCGGGATGGAACAGCACCACATTCACCGGCCCGTTCGGGATCCGCTTGTCGCCCTTTTGCGCCAGTTGCGTGGCGATGGATCCGACGGCCTCCGCTTCGCCGACGAAAACCCGCAGACCGACCGCCGCCGTGTCCGCCACTGCGGAATCGACGGAATGGAAACCGCGCGCCAACAGTTTCAACTGCCCCGATTCCATATCCGCCTCGACCGACAGAACCACGTTCGCGCCGGTTACCAGCAGGTCGCCGGCGGCCTCCAGCACGTCGGAAAACACCGTGACCTCGTAACTGCCGCCCGGATCCGACAGGCCAACGAAAGCATAGCGGTTGCCGCGTGCCGATTTGCGGATCTGCACGGCAGCAACGGTTCCGGCCATTTTCGCGCCGATCTTGCGCCCTTCGGCTTTTTGCGCGACCTCGTGCAGCAACAAAACCCGTTCGCGGCGCAATGCCGGCATGTAATCGTCCAGCGGATGCCCCGTCAGGTAAAACCCGAATGCGGCATGTTCCTGTGTCAGCCGCTCGACGGCTTCCCAGTCCTCGGGCATGGGCAGGCGGGGGGGGGGCAAATCCTCGCCACTGTCGCCGAACAGGCTGGACTGGTTCGAGGCCTTTTCACTGTGGCACGCGGCCGAATAGGCGACCAGTTTGTCCAGACTGTCCAGAACCTTGCGCCGGTTGGAATCCAGCAGGTCGAAAGCACCGGAACGCGCCAGCATCTCCAGCGGCCGCTTGCCGACCCGTTTCAGGTCCACACGTCGCGCGAAATCGAACAGGTCCTTGAACGGCCCGTCGGCATCGCGCGGTTCGGTGATCAGGCGCATTGCCTCCACCCCGACGTTCTTCAACCCGCCCAGACCGTATACCAGCCTGCCGTCCGTGACGCTGAAGGTCGCGCGCGAGCGGTTGACGCAAGGCGGAATGATTTCCAGCCCCAGCCCGCCGCGATCGGCCGGTTTGCGCACCTCGTCGGCATAGATCGCCAGCTTGTCGGTCAGGTGCATATCGCAATTCATCACGCCGGCCATGAATTCGACCGGATAGTTCGCCTTCAGCCAGGCGGTCTGGTAGGACACCACCGCATAGGCCGCCGCGTGCGATTTGTTGAAACCGTAGTTGGCGAATTTTTCCAGCAGGTCGAAAACCTCGGTCGCCTTGGCCGCGTCCACACCGTTTTCCGCCGCACCTTTGGCGAATTTCGGGCGCTCGGCGTCCATGGCCTCCTTGATCTTTTTACCCATCGCGCGACGCAGCATATCGGCGCCGCCAAGGGTATAGCCGGCCATCTCCTGCGCGATCTGCATCACCTGTTCCTGATAGACGATGATCCCTTGCGTTTCGTCCAGAATATGGTCGATGGACGGATGCAGCAGATCCCGTTCATCGCGCCCGTTTTTCACGTTGCAGAATTTCGGGATGTTTTCCATCGGCCCCGGACGATACAGGGCCACAAGCGCGATGATGTCCTCGATACAGGTCGGTTTCATCTGGCGGAGCGCATCCATCATGCCCGCGCTCTCCACCTGGAACACCGCGACGGTTTTGGCCGAGGCATAGAGTTCATAGGTTTTCTCGTCATCCAGCGGGATATGCCCGATGTCGATTTCCACCCCGCGCTGTTTCAGCAGGTCCAGCGCGTTCTGGATTACCGTCAGGGTTTTCAGGCCGAGAAAGTCGAATTTCACCAGCCCCGCCGGCTCCACCCATTTCATGTTGAACTGCGTCGCCGGCATATCGGAGCGCGGATCCTGATAAAGCGGCACCAGCTCGTCCAGCGGCCGGTCGCCGATCACCACACCGGCGGCGTGGGTGGAGGCATTGCGCAGCAGACCCTCCACCTGTTGTGCGTATTCCAGCAGGCGGGCGACGACCTCTTCCTCGCGCGCCATTTCTTTCAGGCGGGGTTCGTCTTTCAGGGCCTGTTCGATGCTCACCGGTTTGACGCCATCGACAGGAATCAGCTTCGACAAGCGGTCCACCTGACCATAGGGCATTTGCAGCACCCGCCCGATGTCGCGCACAGCGGCCTTGGACAGCAGCGCGCCGAAGGTGATGATCTGGGCGACTTTGTCGCGACCGTATTTTTCCTGCACATAGTGGATTACCTCTTCGCGGCGATCCATGCAGAAGTCGATGTCGAAATCGGGCATGGATACACGTTCGGGGTTCAAAAACCGCTCGAACAGCAGCGAATAGCGCAGGGGATCAAGGTCGGTGATGGTCAGCGAATAGGCCACCAGTGAACCGGCCCCCGAGCCACGACCCGGACCGACCGGAATGTCGTGGTCCTTGGCCCATTTGATAAAATCCGCCACGATCAGGAAATAGCCGGGGAATCCCATCTTTTCGATGATGCCCAGTTCGAAATCCAGCCGCGCCTCGTATTCCTCGACACTCGCCGCATGGGGAATGACTTCGAGGCGGGCGGCAAGGCCTTCGCGTGCCTGCCGGCGCAGCTCCTCCACCTCGTTGTCGGCGAACTTCGGCAGGATCGGGTCGCGCAGATAGGCCTTGAAGGCACAACGGCGCGCGATCTCGACAGTATTTTCCAGCGCTTCGGGCAGGTCGTCGAACAGCTCCGCCATTTCGCGCGGCGATTTGAAATAGTGTTCGGGCGTCAACTGCCGCCGCGGTTCCTGCTGGTCCACATAGGCGCCCTCGGCGATACAGATCAGGGCGTCATGGGCGGCATACATCTCGCGTTTCGGGAAATACACGTCGTTGGTCGCGACCAGCGGAATGTTCATTGCATAGGCCATTTCGACGAAGGCCGGTTCGGTCGCGGCCTCTTCCGGCGTTCGGCGCCCCTCGCCGGTCGGGTGGCGCTGCACCTCGATATACAGGCGGTCGGCGAACAGGCGATGGAAATGTTCCATCAGCAGGCGCGCCTTGTCGGTCTGGCCGTCCTGCAACAATTGCCCGACAGGGCCGGGCGCCCCGCCGGTCAGGCAGATCAGCCCCCCCGCATGTTCCGACAGTTGCGCCATGGTGATATGGGGTAGATCGTCGCCGCATTCCAGAAAATTGCACGAGTTCAGCTTCATCAGGTTTTCATAGCCGCGCTCGTTTTGCGCCAGCAGCACGATGGCCTTCGGATCGGGATCGCGGTCTCCGGCCCTTGAAGCAGTTTCAAACTTTAGTTGAAGCTGACACCCGATTATCGGCTGAATTCCCGCCTTTGCCGCAGTTTCCGAAAATTCCAGCGCCCCGAACAAATTGCCCGAATCCGTGACCGCAACCGCCGGAAAGTGCCAATCCTTGCACATTTCCGGTAATTTTTTGACCGGAATTGCCCCTTCGAGCAACGAATAGGCAGAATGCAAACGCAGATGGATGAATCGGGGTGTGTCGGTCATTGTCCGAAACTATCCCAGCGACGGGTCGGGCGAAAGGGCGGCAGCGCGGAAAATTCTCTTGCCGAAAAGGTTCCAGTGGGGCTTGATGAATACAGAATCAAAATAAACGGGGAAGTTATGGGACGTCTGACGACGCATGTGCTTGACACGGCCAGCGGAAAACCGGCCGCAGGATTGCGGGTGGAGCTGTTCCGGCTCGACCAGGGCCGCGAAAAACTGCTGGAAACCGTGACGAACGACGACGGCCGCTGCGATGCGCCGTTGCTGGATACGGATGTGTTCGCAACCGGCGAATACGAATTGCTGTTCCATGCGGGTGAATACCTTGACCGCACGGGGCAGGCGCTGCCCTCGCCGAAATTCCTCGACGTGATCCCGATCCGGTTCGGCATGGCCGAAGACAGCCACTATCATGTGCCGCTGCTGCTCTCGCCGTTCGGGTATTCGACCTACAGGGGCAGTTGATGGGCACGATCCGCTTTTTGCTGAACGGTCAGGACGTGGCGCTGGAAAATCCCGCGCCGACCATGACCCTGCTGGAATACCTGCGCGAGACGCGGGCGCTGACCGGCACCAAGGAAGGCTGCAACGAGGGGGACTGCGGCGCCTGCACCGTTTCTGTCGCGACGCTGGAGGGCGATGCGCTGGTGCATCGCGCGCTCAACGCCTGCATTCTGTTCCTGCCGCAACTGCACGGCAAATCGGTGCGCACGGTCGAAGGTGTCGCTGCCCCCGATGGCCGTCTGCATCCGGTGCAGGAAATGCTGGTGAAACATCACGGCTCGCAATGCGGTTTCTGCACGCCGGGGTTCGTGATGTCGCTTTATACCGCGCACCGCGACGGGCGGCAGGATTTCGACGATGTGCTGGCGGGCAACCTGTGCCGCTGCACCGGCTACGCCCCGATTATCCGCGCCGCCGAAGCCGCTGCCGAATTACCGCAACCCGACTGGCTGACGGACGAGGCTGATCATCTGCGCGCAATCGCGGGGGACAGGGATATCACGCTGGACGGGGCGTTTCTGCCGGCGACCCTCGACAGTTTCGCCAACTGGTATGCCGACCACCCCGACGCGACGATCATCGGCGGCGCAACCGATGTCGGCCTGTGGGTGACGAAAATGTTCCGCACCCTCGATCCGACTGTATTCCTGCATCGTCTGGACGAATTGCAACAGATCGAGGCAACGGACGCCGGTTTGCGTATCGGTGCGGGCGTCACCATTGCCCGCCTGCGCGGCGCGATCATCGACCGTCACCCCGATTTTGCCGAACTGCTGCGCCGCTATGGCTCGGTGCAGGTGCGCAACTCTGCCACCATCGGTGGCAATATCGCCAACGGCTCGCCCATCGGGGACAGTCCGCCGGCGCTGATTGCGCTGGGCGCGACCGTCACTCTGCGCCGCGCGGCCGAACGGCGGGAAATACCGCTGGAGGATTTCTTTGTCGCCTATGGCAAGCAGGACCGCAAAGCGGGCGAGTTCGTCGAGAGCATTTTCATTCCCGCGCAGGCCGATACCCTGAAAGCCTATAAAATCTCGAAACGGTTCGATCAGGATATCTCGGCGCTTTGCGGCTGTTTCAACATCACCGTTGCAAACGGCACCGTGACGGCGGCCCGCATTGCCTTTGGCGGCATGGCAGCCACCCCGAAACGGGCGGCGGCGGTGGAGGCCGTTCTGACCGGCCAGCCGTGGACCGAGGCCACGATCACAGCCGCACTCCCCGTTTTCGCGCAGGATTTCACGCCGCTTTCCGATATGCGTGCCAGCGCGGAATACCGATTGCTGACCGCGCAGAACCTGTTGCGGCGCTATTATGTCGAGAGTGTCGAACCACTGTCGGCCACCCGCGTAACCGGAAGGGGGGCGGCATGAGCGTTCACAAGGCGAACCCGCACGACAGCGGCCCCGCGCATGTAACCGGCGCGGCGCGCTATACCGATGACATCCCGCTGGTCAATCCGGTGCATCTGGCGTTCGGCCTGTCCGAACGCGCCCATGCGAGGCTGGTGCGGGTGGATTTGAGTGCGGTGCGCACGGCCGAGGGCGTGATCGACGTGCTGACCGCCGACGATCTGCCCGCCGCTAACGACGTATCCGCCGCCGCGCACGATGAACCGCTGCTGGCCACCGGCACGGTGCATTTCGTCGGCCAGCCGGTGTTTCTGGTAGTGGCCGAAAGCCACGCTCTCGCCCGACGCGCGGCGCGCTTGGGGGTGATCGAATACGAAGATCTGCCCGCGATCCTGACCATTGACGAGGCCCTCGCCGCCGACAGCAAATTCGAGGAGCCGTTGCAGTTCCTCAATGGCGATCCCGACACGGCGCTGGCCAAAGCCCCGCGCGTGATCGAAGGCAGCATGGAAATCGGCGGGCAGGAGCATTTCTACCTCGAAGGGCAGGCCGCCGCAGCGGAGCCGGTAGAGGGCGACGTGATCGTCCATTCCTCCACCCAGCACCCGACGGAGATCCAGCACAAGGTTGCCGAATCCCTCGGCGTGCCGTTCCATTCGGTGCGGGTCGAGGTCCGGCGCATGGGCGGCGGTTTCGGCGGCAAGGAAAGTCAGGGCAATTCGCTGGCTGTGGCCTGCGCTATTGTTGCCCGCCGTCTGAACCGCCCTGCGAAAATGCGTTATGACCGCGACGACGACATGGTCATCACCGGCAAGCGCCACGATTTCCGGATAAAATACCGCGCCGGATTCGATGAAACCGGCCGCTTGCAGGCGGTGGAGTTCGAACAGTTCGCCCGCTGTGGCTGGGCGATGGACCTGTCCTTGCCGGTGGCCGATCGTGCCATGCTGCACGCCGACAATGCCTATTACCTGCCGAACGTGCGCATCACCTCGCACCGTTTGAAAACCAACACCGTTTCCAATACCGCCTATCGCGGTTTTGGCGGCCCGCAGGGTGTGGTCGGGATTGAACGGGTGATGGACCATATCGCCCATGACCTTGCCCTTGATCCGCTAGAGGTCCGCCGCGTGAATTTTTATGGCGAGGGCCGCGACGTCACCCCCTATCATATGACGGTAGAGGACAATATCGCGCCCGAACTGGTCGATGCGCTGGTCAAAAGCTCCAATTACCATATCCGCCGCGCCGAAATCGCCGAATTCAACGCCAGTTCCAAGGTTCTGAAGCGCGGCATTGCCCTGACGCCGGTGAAATTCGGCATTTCCTTTACCCTCACCCACCTCAATCAGGCGGGGGCGCTGGTGCATGTATATTCCGACGGCTCGATCCACCTGAACCACGGCGGGACCGAGATGGGGCAGGGCCTGTTTACCAAGGTGGCACAGGTCGCGGCGCAGGTGTTCGGCCAGCCGCTCCCGGCGGTGAAAATCACGGCGACCGATACGGGCAAGGTGCCGAACACCTCGGCCACGGCGGCCTCGTCCGGCTCCGACCTCAACGGCATGGCCTGCAAGGCGGCGTGCGAGACGATCCGCGACCGTCTGGTGGAATTCGCCGCCGGAAAATGGCAGGTCGCGCCGCAGGATATCCGTTTCATTGACGGTCAGGTGCGGATCGGCGCCGAAACCGTTACCTTTGCCGATCTGGTCGCGCAGGCTTACGTCGCGCGTATCCAGCTTTCGGCGACCGGTTTCTACAAAACCCCGAAAATCCGCTGGGACCGCATGGCGGGCAAGGGGCGGCCGTTCCTGTATTTCGCTTATGGCGCGGCGGTGACCGAGGTGGTCGTCGATACTCTGACCGGCGAGAACCGCATCCTGCGTGCCGACCTGCTGCACGACGTCGGCAACAGCCTGAACCCCGCGCTCGATATCGGCCAGATCGAGGGGGCCTATGTGCAGGGCGCCGGCTGGCTGACGACCGAGGAACTGGTCTGGAACGATGACGGCCGGTTGATGACCCACGCGCCCAGCACCTATAAAATTCCCGCCTGTTCGGACCGGCCGAAAGAATTCAACGTGGCGCTTTATGAAAACGAGAATCGCGAGGACACGATCTATCGTTCCAAGGCGGTGGGCGAGCCGCCGTTCATGCTCGGCATTTCGGCGTTTTTCGCCCTGTCCGACGCGCTGCGCGGCGAGGATTATATCGCGCTGGATGCTCCGGCCACGGCGGAACGCCTGTTGATGGCGGTCAAATCGTGAGCGTGCGCATCGTCATTGCCGAACATGCCGGTTCCACCCCGCGCGGCGCGGGGACGGTGATGTGGGTGCATGACGATGGACAAACCGGCACCATCGGCGGCGGTGCGCTGGAATATCGGGCGGTGGCGGCGGCGCGGCGGATGCTTGGCAAGCCGCAGGCGCGGGAATTGCTGAACATCCCGCTTGGTCCCTCGCTCGGGCAATGTTGTGGCGGTGCGGTGAAAATCCTGCTGGAAACGGTCGAAGGTGCCTTGCCGGACGACGGGTTCTACGCCCGCCCTGTGACCTCCGGCCCTGCGCCGGACATGCCGCTTGCGGTGCGCAAAACCCTGCGCGAGATGCGCTCGGGCGCTTTGCCGCCGGAAATCCGGCTGGTTGACGGCTGGCTGATCGAGCCGATGCAGGCCGGAAAAACGCCGCTGTGGATTTACGGCGCGGGCCATGTGGGGCGCGCACTGGTGGCGGTGCTGGCGGGCCTGCCGTTTGCGGTAACGTGGATCGACACCGCACGCGAGCGTTTCCCCGAAACCGTCCCCGACCATGCCGACATGCTGGTGGCCGGCGATCCGGCGCGAGCGGTGAAACATGCGCCCGACGATGCCGTTCATATCGTCCTGACCTATTCCCATGCGCTCGATCTCGATATCTGCCGCGCGGTGCTGTCGCGCCGCTTCGGACATCTGGGGCTGATCGGCTCGGACACCAAGCGCGCGCGTTTTATCCGCCGCCTGCGCGAAAGCGGCGTTGATCCGGCGCGCATGGAATGCCCGATTGGCGAGCGTAGCCTCGGCAAGGAGCCGATGGCGATTGCGGTCGGGGTGGTCGCCGCGCTACTACAAAACCGCATGGTAAAAGAACACAAACGGGAGGCAAGCGCATGAGCGAACCGCTATTGAGCATCGAGGGGCTAAGCAAGGCCTACCCCGGCGTGCAGGCCAACGACAACGTCAGCTTCACCATCCAGCCGGGGGAAATCCACGCGTTGCTGGGCGAAAACGGTGCCGGAAAATCGACGCTGGTGAAAATGATCTATGGCTTGGTGCGCCCCGACAGCGGCGACATGCACCTGCACGGCAAACACTACATGCCGCACAAACCGAGCGAGGCACGGGCGCTGGGTGTCGGCATGGTGTTCCAGCATTTTTCCCTGTTCGAGGCCATGAATGTGGCCGACAACATCACCCTCGGTATGGAAAACGCGCCGCCGCGTCTTGAGCTGGCGCAGAAAATCCGCGACGTGTCCAATGCTTACGGCCTGCCGCTCGATCCCGACCGTCTGATCGGGGATCTGTCCGTGGGCGAGCGGCAGCGGGTGGAAATTGTGCGCTGCCTGCTGCAAAACCCGAAACTGCTGATCATGGACGAGCCGACCTCGGTTCTGACCCCGCAGGAGGTGGAGACCCTGTTCACCACGCTGCGCAAGCTGTCCGCCGAAGGGGTGGCGATCCTGTATATCAGTCACAAGCTGGACGAGATCAAGGCCCTGTGCGACAGCGCCACGATCCTGCGCATGGGCAAGGTGGTCGATACCTGTATTCCGGCCGAGGAAACCGCGAAATCCATGGCGGAAATGATGATCGGCGGCGAGCTGGCCATGCCCTCGGCCCGCGAATTCACCCCGGGCGAGGTGCTGCTGGAACTCGATGGTCTGGCGCTGGCGTCGCTGGATCCGTTCGGCACGTCGCTGGAAAACGTTTCATTGCAACTGCGCGCGGGCGAGGTGCTGGGCGTGGGCGGTGTGGCCGGCAACGGGCAGGACGAATTGCTGCTGGCCCTGTCCGGCGAGCGGCCGGTGGCCAAGGACATGGTGAAACTCGGCGGTGTCGGGATCGGCGGTTTCGGCCCGACCACCCGCCGCGCGCTGGGTTTGCTGGCCGCGCCAGAGGAACGGTTGGGCCATGCGGCCGCGCCGGACATGAGTTTGGCCGAAAACGGATTCCTTAGCGGCTGGGTGCGCAAGGGTTTGACCCGTTCCGGTTTCACCAAACGCCGGCAACGCGACGATTTCGCCCGCGATATTATCGAACGTTTCGACGTGCGGACCCCGGGGATATCCAACGCCGCACGCTCGTTATCCGGCGGAAACCTGCAAAAATTCGTTATCGGCCGCGAGGTCATGCAAGGGCCGAAAGTGCTGGTGGTCAACCAGCCGACGTGGGGGGTCGATGCCTCGGCGGCGGCGGCGATCCGGCAGGCGCTGCGCGATCTGGCGGCCGGCGGGGCGGCGGTTCTGGTGATCTCGCAGGATCTGGACGAGCTGATGGAAATGTCCGACACCTTCGCGGTTCTGGCCGAGGGGCGTATGTCGAAACCCCGCCCGGCCGCCGGTCTGGATATCGAGGAAATAGGCCTGATGATGGGCGGAAATCTGGAAGGGAGAGCCGCCAATGGTTAGGCTGGAACCAAGACCGCAACCCTCGCAATACATGCGCTGGCTGACGCCGGTTCTGGCGGTGGTGCTGACAATGATATTCGGCGGCCTGCTGTTTGCGGCGCTGGGGGTCGATCCGGTAGAAGCGATCAAGCTGATCTTCTGGGATCCGTTTTTCCACCCGACCTACGGCGCCTATTCCATGTCGCAGTTGCTGGTAAAGGCCGGACCGCTGATCCTGATTGCCACGGGGTTGAGCATCGGATACCGGGCAAATGTCTGGAACATCGGGGCCGAGGGGCAGTTCATCATGGGGGCCATTGCCGGCGGTGCCGTCGGTCTGGCCCTGCATCCGGCCAGCGGCATCTGGGTGCTGCCGTTAATGACGGCGGCGGGCGCACTTGGCGGGTTTCTATGGGCGATGATTCCGGCAATCCTGAAAATCAAATTCAACGCCAACGAAATTCTGGTGTCCCTGATGCTGGTCTATGTCGCCGAGAATTTTCTGGCCGCGATGGTCACCGGCCCGCTGCAAAACCCCGACGGCTACGGTTTTCCTGAATCGCGCAGCTTCACCGCCATCGACTCCACGACCCTGCCGATGGTTTACCAGCCGCTCGGGATGCATGCGGGGGTCATTGTGGCCTTTGTCGTGGTTATCCTTGCCTATGTGATGATGGAACGGCACCTTCTGGGTTTCCAGATCAAGCTGACGGGCGAAAGCCCGCGCGCCGCCAAATTCGCCGGCGTCAATCCGGCGATCATCGTGGCGGTGACGCTGGGTATTTCCGGTGCGCTTGCCGGCATGGCGGGGCTGTTCGAACTGACCGGCCCGGCGGGCAAACTGACCACCAATTTCCCCGTCGGATACGGTTTCACCGCGATCATCGTGGCGTTTCTGGGGCGGCTGAACCCGTTCGGCATCGTGCTGGCCGGCATCCTGATGGCGCTGACCTATATCGGCGGCGAACTGACACAACTGGTGCTGAACATGCCGGCCGCCGCGATCAGCGTATTTCAGGGGATGATGCTGTTCTTCCTGCTGGCGGTGGACGTGTTCGTCAACTACCGCCTCGTGTGGAAAAAGGAGGTGAAGTAATGGATTTTTCGTCATTGAGCATCGTTGCCCTGACCATCAGCCTGATCGGCGCGGCAACCCCGATCCTGCTGGCGGCGCTGGGCGAACTGGTGGTGGAAAAATCCGGTGTCCTCAACCTCGGGGTCGAGGGCATGATGATTATCGGTGCCATCGCCGGTTTTGCCGTTTCCGTCCAGACCGGCAATGTCTGGATCGGTATGCTGGCCGCAATGGCGGCAGGGGCGGCGCTGGCGTTGATATTCGGGTTCCTGACACAGGTTTTGCTGTCCAACCAGGTGGCGACCGGGCTGGCGCTGACGCTGTTCGGGCTGGGGCTTTCGGCGCTGTTGGGGCAGGGGTTCTCGGGGATGAAACCGCCGCGCTCGCCGCGACTGGATATTGCGGGCCTCAGCGACCTGCCGGTGGTCGGTCCGCTGTTGTTCAGCCACGATTTCATGATCTACTTTTCGGTTTTTCTGGTGGTTGCGGTCTGGTATTTCCTGAACCGCACCCGTGCCGGTCTGGTGCTGCGCGCGGTCGGCGAAAACCACGATGCGGCGCACAGTCTGGGCTATAACGTCGTGGCGATCCGGTTGATGGCAATTGCTTTTGGCGGTGCGCTGGCCGGCCTTGGCGGTGCCTACCTGTCCCTGATCCGCGTGCCGCAATGGACCGAGGGCATGACCGCCGGCGCCGGCTGGATCGCGCTGGCGATCGTGGTCTTTGCCTCGTGGAAACCGGGCCGGGTGATTCTGGGGGCTTACCTGTTTGGCGGCGTCACGATCCTGCAACTGAACCTGCAAGCGCTCGGAATACCGATTTCGGCGGCATATTTGTCGATGACTCCGTACCTTGTTACCATTATTGTGCTTGTCATCATGTCGGCTGACCGCAAACGCGCCAGCCTGAACGCACCGGCCTCGCTCGGCCGGATTTTTCACGCCTCGCATTGAGGCCAATTACGGGACAATCCCGATAACGGAGGTATTTATGAAGTTTACAACAACCCTCGCCGCAGCAGCGGCATTGGCGCTGGGCCTTGGCGGCTCGGCGCTTGCACAGGTCAAGGCCGGTTTCATCTACGTCGGTCCGGTTGGCGATCTCGGCTGGACCTACCAGCACGATCAGGCCCGGCAGGCCGTCGATGCCGCGTTCGGCGACAAGGTGGAAACCACCTATGTTGAATCCGTCCCCGAGGGCGCCGATGCGGAACGCGTGATGACCCAGATGGCGCTTGGTGGTGCCGACATCATTTTTGCCACCTCGTTCGGCTATATGGACGCGGTGCAGAATGTGGCCGCCAAATTCCCGAACGTGAAATTCGAACACGCCACCGGCTACAAACGCAACACTGACAACGTGTCCACCTATTCGGCCCGTTTCTACGAAGGCCGCTATGTGATCGGCACCATCGCCGGACGCATGACCAAAACCAACAAAATCGGCTATATCGCCTCGTTCCCGATCCCCGAAGTGGTGCGTGGCATCAACTCGGCCTATCTGGCCGCCAAAGCGGTGAATCCCGACGTCCAGTTCAAGGTCGTCTGGGTCTACACATGGTTCGATCCGGGCAAAGAGGCCGACGCCGCCAACGCGCTGATCGAACAGGGTGTCGACGTGATCATGCAGCACACCGATTCCCCCGCTGCCCTGACCATCGCCGAGGATAAAGGCATCTATGCCTTCGGTCAGGCCTCGGATATGAAACAGTTCGGGCCGAACGCGCGCCTGACCTCGATCATCGACAACTGGGGCCCGTATTATATCGAGCGGATCCAGGCGGTCATGGACGGCACCTGGACCAGCACCGACACATGGGACGGTATCGGCGCGGGCATGGTCGGCATCGGTGAATTCTCCGACAAAATTCCGGCGGACGTTCAGGCCGAGGCCAAAGGCATCATGGATGCGATTTCCAACGGCACGCTGAAACCGTTCACCGGACCGATCAACAAACAGGACGGCACCCCGTGGCTGGCGGCCGGCGAAACTGCCGACGACGGCACACTGGCCGGAATGAACTTCTATGTCGAAGGTATCGACAGCGCTTTGCCGCAGTAGGTCATCGTTTTCTGTACCGGAAAAGGCCCGACACCCGTCGGGCCTTTTTCATGCGCCCCGCGGTCCGGCCAGCAAGGCCGAAATCGTGTGGCGGTACAGGGCGGGCGCATAATGAAACGGCGCCAACCCCCATTTATGTGCCGGATCCGGCCGGAAATCCTCGGTCTTGTATTTTATGAACTGCGCCGGCGGAACGGTTTTGGCAATTTCGTCGTACATCCGGTCCAGATGCCGGTTCATCCGCGCGATAAACGGCGCCTGCGGTTTTTCCAGTGCGACCCCCGCGACGTCCTCGCGCCCCCAATAGACACGGTTCACGCGCAGTTTGTGCAACTGTCCGCTGTTGGCCAGCACCGATGACAATCTGGCCCAGCCCGCGCACCACAGCGCCATCTTGGCATCGCTGTCGGCGATATATTCCCGCTCGCCCGCAAGCGGCACCCGCACGGCGGCGTATTCCGCGGATAACGTGTGCCGCCCCTTGCCGGGCAAATCGACAACCGCAAACCGTTCGTCGATCAGGTCCAGCAGCAGCACATCGAACCGCGTGGTTTCCAGAACCTTCCACAGGGTCTTTTGCATATCGAACCGCACCATGCGCCGCTGGAACGGCGACGGAATCCGCGCCAGCGCGGCACCGTCCACAAAGGGCGCAGACGTCAGCGCCGCAAGGCTGGAGCGCGCAAAATACCCGACCGGTTCCAGCGCCCCCGCCGGCGCATATTCCAGCGCATCGCGCGACACGCAGCTTCCCAAAACCAGCAGTTTCTTCATACAACACTCCGGCAGCGCGACCACGCAGGGCCGCAACACCGGAACATAGCAACAGAAAGGTTAACGGTGCGTTACGGCAATTCCGCCGCCGGTTCGCTATCGTCTGCCACATCGACGGCGATTTTTCGCGCGACGTTCAGCAACAACACCAGCGTCGTCAGCTCCAGCGCGCCGGCCAACAGGAACGGCGCCCCCGGCAGGTAGATTCCGGTTGCCGGATCGGTGAAAATCCGGAACGTGCCGGTCATGGTGATCGGGCTGATAATCATCGCCAAACCGGTGACCGAGGCAAAAATCCCCTGCAACTCGCCCTGCGCGTCGTTCCCGGTGATATTGGACATGATCCCCTGCAACGCCGGACTGGCAATAATCCCCAGCGTCATGAACGGCATCAGCGCGAACAACATCCACGTCTGGCCGATAAACGCCACCATGACGAAAATCACCACGTTCAGCGTCAGCGCATATTGCGCCGTGCGCATCTCGCCCAGCCGTGGCAGCACCACACGGATTACGCCGCCCTGCATGATTGCCATAAACAGGCCGAATATCGCCAGCGAGGCCCCGATCATTCCGGGGGTGAAATCGAACTTTTCGATGGTGAAATAGCTCCAGACCGCCTGATAGGACTGGTGCGAGATGGTGAAAACCAGAAACAGAAACACCAGTTGTGTCATATGCGGAATACGCCGGATTGCCGAAATGGCGCCCAGCGGGTTGGCCCGCTTCCACTCGAATTTGCGCCGGTTCTTGTCGGTCACCGTTTCGGGCAATACAAAATACCCGAAGGCGACGTTCAGCAACGACACCGCCGCCGCGGCGATAAAGGGTGCGCGCGCCCCGTATTCGCCCAGCAGCCCGCCAAAGGCCGGCCCGAAAACGAACCCGATACCGAAGGCCGCGCCGACAATCCCGAAATTCGCCGCCCGTTTTTCCTTCGGCGTAATATCGGCAACATAGGCGCTGGCGGTGGCAAAGGTTGCACCGGTAATGCCGGCAACCAGCCGCCCGATGAACAGCAGCCAGATGGTGCCGGCAACACTCAACACAATATAGTCCAGCCCCATTGCCAGTAACGACACCAGCAGAACCGGCCGTCGCCCGAACCGGTCCGACAGGTTGCCCATCATCGGGCTGAATATAAACTGCATTACCGCATAGGTCGTGGCCAGCAACCCGCCCCACAACGAGGCGTCGCTGATCGTGCCGCCGGTCAGGTCGCGGATCAGGCCGGGCATGACCGGAATGATCAACCCGATCCCGATGGAATTCAGCATCAGCGTGATAATAATAAACACGAATGGCAGACGCGCTTTCATAGCGGCAAGTCTCCGGCTGTAAGGGTGTTGCCCGTTTCGGGCGCTCACAAGGTAAGTGACCCATCGCACGCCAGGATACAAGTGCGGTAAATTGCCTTTTGTGCGTGCGGGGTTTTGCTATAGAAACCCCGAAAAAACCGGAGGTCGCCTTGAAAATCGTTCTAACCCTTGTGCTGGCACTGTTTGCCCACGCCGCTGCCGCCGACAACATGGTGCTGCGAACCGGCAGCAACGCCGCGATCGAACCGTTGCTGGCCAGCGAGGTTTTTTCGGGTCTCAGCGTCATCTATTACTGGTCCGACCTTGAACCGCGTCTCGGGCAATACGATTTTTCCGCCATTGACCGCGATCTGGCCTATGTGCGGCGTTTCGGTAAATCCCTGATGATCATGGTGCGGGACAAGTCGTTCAAAAACAATCCGGTAATGCCGGTTCCCGCCGAACTGGAACCTTACGTTGTTGGCAGCGCTTCGGCGGGGTATCTGGCGAAACGCTGGAACCCGCAGGTCAACACGGCCTTTCGCAACCTGATTCTGGCGCTGGGAAACCGCTACAATTCCGAACCGGATTTTCGCGGCTTCAAAACCTCGGAAACCGCGCCGGGGATGGCGTTGCCCGATGCTGCGGCCAAGGCGGCCTATCGTAAAAACCTCGGTCTGGTGATCGAAACAATGGCGCAGGCGTTTCCCGACAAGCAGACCTATTTCTATATGAACTGGGGGCCGCGCGGCACATGGTCCATAAACTACTGGGGCGATATTGCGTTGGCGAACGGTGTCGGCCTGGGCGGTCCCGATATCCATCCCGATGTCGATATGCCGTCGTATCGCTATTTCAAACAGGTAAACGGCCGCGTGCCGATCATGATGGACGTGCAATACAGCAATTACAGCCACGGAACCCCGCAGGAACTGAAGCGTTTCGGCGAAAATATCCTGGGGGCCGGCACGCTGGTCTGGCTACCGTATCGCGGCGTTGATTATGACAGCCTGCTGGCGCGCTAACGCTGGCTTTCGCGCCAATTCGGATTGATCCACGGCGTGCCCTCCCCGGGCGGCAGGGTGCGGCCCAGAATATGATCGCTCGCCTTTTCGCCAACCATGATCGAAGGCGCATTCAGGTTGCCGTTCGGAATGCGCGGAAAGATCGAGCTGTCGGCCAGACGCAAGCCCCCGACCCCGATCACGCGACACTGCGGATCGATCACCGCCAACGGGTCGTCCGCCGCACCCATGCGGGCGGTGCCACAGGGGTGGAAGGCGCTTTCGGCGTGGTCGCGGATAAACCCGTCCAGTTCCTCGTCAGACTGCACTGCCGCGCCCGGCTGGATTTCATGACCGGCATAGGGCGCAAACGCCGCCTGCCCGAAAATCTCGCGGGTGAAACGGATGCAGGTGCGGAAATCGCGCCAGTCGTCGGGATGGCTCATATAGTTGAACAGGATCTTCGGTGCCGCTTTCGGATCCCCCGAGGCCAGCGTCACCGCGCCGCGTGATTTCGAGCGCATCGGCCCGACATGTGCCTGAAACCCGTGCCCCTCTGCCGCTGCCTTGCCGTCATAGCGCACGGCAATCGGCAGGAAATGATACTGGATATCGGGATACTCCACCCCCGCAGCCGAGCGGACAAACGCCGCTGATTCAAACTGGTTCGACGCCCCCAGACCGGTTTTCGTGAACAGCCACTGCGCCCCGATCATCGCCTTGGACAGCAGGTTCCAGTGTTTATACAGGGTAACCGGTTGCAGGCTCGCCTGCTGGATATACAGCTCCAGATGGTCCTGTAAATTCTGCCCGACTCCGGCGCGATCCGCCAGCACCGCAATCCCGTGTGCGCGCAACTGTTCCGCCGGACCGATGCCCGACAGCAACAACAGTTTCGGCGAATTGATCGACCCTGCCGCCAGCACCACCTCGCGGTGCGCCCGCAGGATTGTGACCTTGCCGCCACGCTCGATCTCGACGCCGGTCGCGCGTCCGTCCTCGATCACCACGCGCCGCGCAAAGGCCCGCGTCAGTTGCACATTCGGCCGTTTCAGGGCCGGACGCAGATAGGCATTCGCCGCCGACCAGCGCCGCCCGCGCCAGACGGTTTGCTCCATCGGGCCGAAACCCTCTTGCTGCGCACCGTTGTAGTCATCGGTAACCGCATAGCCCGCCTGTCGCCCCGCCTCGACAAAAACCGGATGCAGCGGATTGTTGCGCGGCCCGCGCGTCACATGCAACGGGCCACGATCCCCGCGCCACGCCGGATCGCCGCCATGCCCGCCATCGTGCCAATGCTCCATGCGTTTGAAATAGGGCAGCACGTCGGCATAGCTCCAGCCTGTCGCGCCCGTTTCCGCCCAATGGTCATAGTCGCGCGCATGCCCGCGCACATACACCATCCCGTTGATCGAGGACGACCCCCCGACCACCTTGCCCCGCGGCGTTGCCAGCCGCCGCCCGCCCAGATGTGGCTCCGGCTCCGTCCGGTAGCCCCAGTCATAGGCCTTCATGTTCATGGGATAGGACAGCGCGGCGGGCATCTGGATAAACGGCCCCGCATCGGTGCCGCCATGCTCGACCACCAGAACCGAATTCCTGCCGCCTTCGGACAGCCGGTAGGCCAGCGCACAACCGGCGGAACCGGCCCCGACAACAATGAAATCCGCTTCCGGCACACGCTTCCCTTCCCGTTGCCCGTCAGAGCCGTTCGAGGAACGCCCCGATGGCCGCATTCACCGCCGCCGGCTCCTCGATCGTCGAGGAATGTCCGGCCCGGGGAATAAGTACCAGTTCCGAACCGGCGATTTTCGCCTGAATACGTCTGGCCTTGTCCGGCACGGTGGCGGTG
This sequence comes from uncultured Rhodobacterales bacterium, assembly GCA_964506345.1. Classification (GTDB taxonomy): domain Bacteria; phylum Pseudomonadota; class Alphaproteobacteria; order Rhodobacterales; family Rhodobacteraceae; genus NORP23. The sequence continues at coordinate 21,782 of CAZDLV010000006.1, forward strand.
TCCTCTTCGCCGACAATAATCAACGTCGGTGTGGTGATCCGGTCAATCTTGTCCGCGACACCTTCGCGGTCAATCACGCCATTGACAGCGCGGGTCATGCCTTTGCGGTCGTTATTCCTGATATGCGCCGCCCATCTGGCCCGCTCGTCGGCCCGCGCCGGATCGGTCAGCCACGGTTTGGCAAACACAATCGGCATGACCTTGTTGACCACGATACCGAACCCGAACCAGCGCCCGATGAAATTCAGCTTGCGATACCCGGCCTTGTTTTCCTCGGGTTCCGGTTCCGCCGAGGTATCCAGCAGAATCAGGGACTTCAGCAGGTCGGGCCGTTTGATGGCGATCCGCATCCCGACAAACCCGCCCATCGACAGGCCCGCGAAATGCACCGGCGCCACGCCCAGATCCTCGATCAGCCTGATGGCGTCGTCGGTCAGCGTGTCCATGTCATAACCGTCTTTGGTCACCGGACTTTTGCCCTGCCCGCGGTGGTCGAAGGCAATACAGCGATAGCGGGATTTGAAATGGGCGATCTGCCCTTCGAACATTTCGCCGCTGAACAGCAGGCCGTGGGCAAATACGATTGTGTCGTCGCCCGTTCCCTCGTCGATGTAATGCATGTGTATCCCCGTTGTTGTTATACCTCGATTGCCAGCGCGATTCCCTGACCGCCGCCGATACACATTGTTACCAGACCTTTGCCGCCCCCGATACGTTCCAGTTCGTAGATGGCCTTGATAGTCACCAGCGTCCCCGTCGCGCCCACCGGATGACCCAGCGCAATCGCGCCGCCGTTCGGATTGACCCGCGCCGGATCCAGCCCCAGCACCTTGTTCACCGCGCAAGCCTGCGCCGCAAAGGCCTCGTTGCTTTCGATCACGTCGAAATCGCCCGCTTGCAGCCCGGTTTTTGCCAGCAGCTTTTCCACCGCCGGAACGGGTCCGATGCCCATCACCTCGGGTCGCACACCGGCGTGGGCATAACCCAGTATCCGCGCCTTGGGTTTCAACCCCGCTTTCGCCGCCGCCGCCGCCGTTGCCAACACCACAGCCGCTGCCCCGTCATTGATGCCCGAGGCATTGCCCGCCGTCACCGTCCCGTCCTTCCTGAAGGCAGGGCGCAAACCGGCCAGTGCCTCGGCGCTCGTGGCTTTGGGGTGTTCGTCGGTATCGAACATCACCGTCTTGCGCCGCTGTCTGACCTCCACCGGTACGATCTGCGATTTGAAATACCCCGCCTCGATCGCCGCCGCCGCCCGTCGCTGGCTTTCCAGCGCAAAGGCGTCCTGATCCCCGCGCGAGATGTCGTTTTCCTCCGCCACATTTTCCGCCGTAATCCCCATATGCCCCGACCCGAACGGGCAGTTCAGCGTTGCCAGCAACATATCCGTAGCGGTGAAATCGCCCATCTTCTGCCCCCAGCGCGCCTGCGGGATGATATAGGGCGCGCGGCTCATCACCTCGGCCCCGCCCGCGACGGCAAAATCCGCATCGCCCAGCATCAGCGCCTGCGCCGCCGAAACAATCGCCTGCGCGCCGGAACCGCACAGCCGGTTGACGTTCATTGCCGGCACACTGTCGGGAATACCCGCATTGATCGCCGCCACACGGCTCAGATACATATCGCGCGGCTCGGTGTTGATGACGTTGCCGAACACCACATGCCCGATCAGCGCCGGATCAATGTTGGAGCGTTCCAGCGCCGCCCGCGTCACATGCGCCGCCAGATCGACCGGCGCCACACCGGCCAGCGCGCCGCCGAACGTGCCGATTGCCGTGCGCGCACCGTCGAGTATTACAATATCCTGGGTCATAGGGGCCTCCGTCATTTGCGTTTCGCCCGACTGTGCCAGCCGCACCGGACCCGCGCAACCTTGACGCCGCGTTCAGGCCACCCTGTCGGGATGGGCCGCCGCAATGGCCCCGATGGCCTCAAGCCGCGCCATGATCGCGTTGATCCGCGGCATTTCCGACATATCCACACCCCAGCGCCGCGCGTTATATACCTGCGGCACCAGACAGATATCGGCCATGCTCACGCTGTCCCCGTGGCAGAAATCCCCCGTATCCGCGTGATCCAGCATCGCCTCGAACGCGGCCAGCCCCTTGGGAATAAATGTCTGCATCCAGCCCTGCATCGAAATATTGCCACCGGAGTTTTCACTGGCAAACTTTGCTACCGACAGGTTGCACACCGGATGGATCTCCATCGCAATCGCATAGGACAAGGCCCGCACCCGCGCCCGCCCCAAGGCCTCGCCGGGCAGAAAACCGGCCCCGCGCACCTCGTCCAGATATTCGATGATCGCCAGCGATTGCGTCAGCACCCGCCCGTCGATTTCCAGCGTCGGCACCAGCCCCTGCGGGTTGCGCGCCAGATTTTCTGCTTCGCGGTGTGCGCCTTCCAGCAGGTTCACCGGCACGCTTTCATACTCCGCGCCCAGCAGGTTCAGGGCTATGCGCAACCGATAGGCCGCCGAGGACCGGAAATAATCATACAAAACCGTCATTTTCCCTCCAGCAACGTATCGAAAATATCCTCCAGTGCCGCGCGCTGCTGCGGCGACAATACCGCCAGCACCTGTGCCTCGTAGTCCCGCGCCATCGGTGCCAGCCGGTTCATCATCCGCTTGCCTTTGGGCGTCAATGACAGCTCCACCAGCCGTTTGTCCTGCGCGTTGACCTTTTTCAGGATCACCCCCGCAGCCTCCAGCCGGCTTGCGGCGCGGCTGACCTTGGACTTGTCCATATCGACCCGCTGGTAAATCTCGCGGACCGAGACCTTGCCCGCCATCGCCAGATGCACAATCACCCGCCATTCGGCCAAGGAAATGCCGAATGCCTTGCCGTATTCCTCGGCAAACCCCTTGCTGACCTTGGCGGACAGAACCGCCAGCCGGTAGGGGAAGAATTGATCGAGATCGAAGGCGTCCATGCTTGACTTCATTTCATTTGCAACGATATGTTCTTGCCAAACAAGCCACGAATCGCGCCGTTTGGCAAGAGGGTTCGGAAAAAGGGGAAGACCATGACACGACTGACCAGCTGGATTGAAAGCGCCAATTCCGCCACCCACCCGTTTCCGCTCAACAACCTGCCCTACGGTGTGTTCAGCCGCGACGGCGACGATCCGGTCTGCGGCGTGGCCATCGGCGACATGGTGCTGGACCTGTCGGTGCTCGAGGCCGAAAACCTGATCCCGACTACGCCGGACGGCCCTGTTTTCGACCTGCCCTTCCTCAACGAATTCATGGAACTGGGGCAGGGGGCATGGGCCGAACTGCGCGCCCGCCTGACCGACCTGCTGCTCGCGGGCGGTGACGGTGCGCTGGCCGGAGACCCCGACCTGATCGCCCGCGCGCTGGTCCCTGCCGAAGATGTCACCATGCACCTGCCCTTCGTCGTGGCGGAATACACCGATTTCTATGCCGGCAAACAACACGCCATCAACGTCGGCACCATGTTTCGCGGCGCCGAAAATGCCCTGCCGCCGAACTGGCTGCATATCCCCATCGGCTACAATGGCCGCGCCAGCAGCGTCGTGGTCTCCGGCACCGACCTGCACCGACCGCTCGGCCAGTTGAAGCCGCCCACGGCCGAGGCGCCACATTTCGGCCCCTCGCGTCGCATGGATATCGAACTGGAACTCGGGGCGGTTGTCGGCACAGGTTCCATCCTGGGCGAGCCGATAACGACAGCCGAGGCCGACGAGATGATCTTCGGCTACGTTTTGCTCAACGACTGGTCCAGCCGCGATATCCAGGGCTGGGAATACCAGCCCCTCGGCCCGTTTCAGGGCAAGGCCTTCGGCACCTCGATCAGCCCGTGGGTGGTAACCAAAGCGGCGCTGGAACCCTTCCGCTGTGAAACCCCGCCGCGCGAAAAGGAGCTGTTGCCCTATCTGCACGAAAGCAAACCGGGCCTGTATGACATCGCGCTGGAGGTCACCATGCAGCCCCAAGGCGCGGACCGTCCGACCACCATCTGCCGGACCAACTACAACCGCATGTATTATTCCGCCGCGCAGCAACTGACCCACCACGCGGTCGGCGGATGCGAGATGACCACGGGCGATTTGCTCGGCTCTGGCACCATATCCGGCCCTGACAAACCGGAATTCGGCTCGTTGCTGGAAAAATGCTGGGGCGGCAAGGAACCCTTCACCCTCGATACCGGCGAGGAACGCACCTTCATCGAGGATTACGACCGCCTGACCCTGAAAGGGCAGGCCAAAGGCGACGGTTACACAATAGGATTTGGCGAATGCACAGGGCGGATTCTACCCGCCGTGCAGGAACCGGACTGGACAAAATAGGGGACTGAAATGGCCAAGGCATTCGCGTCGCAAGGCGACATGGAAGAAAAGAAAATCAGCTTTACGCAGGTCGGTCGCGACCTCTGGGCGTTTACCGCCGAGGGCGATCCCAACACCGGTGTTATCATTGGCGACGACAGCGTGATGATCGTCGATGCGCAGGCCACGCCGCGCATGGCCGAAAAGGTGATCGAGGAAATCCGCAAGGTCACCGACAAGCCGGTCAAATACGTTGTCCTGTCGCATTATCACGCCGTGCGCGTGCTGGGGGCCTCGGCCTATGGCGCCGAACAGATCATCATGTCCGACCGCGCCGGCGCAATGGTCGAGGAACGCGGGCAAGAGGACTGGGACAGCGAATTCCAGCGTTTCCCGCGCCTGTTTCAGGGGCACGAATCCATCCCCGGCCTGACCCGCCCGACCCTGACTTTCAACGACCGCATGACCGTCTATATGGGCAAACGCCGCGTTGATCTGATGCATCTGGGCCGCGCCCATACGGCGGGCGACATCGTGGCGTGGGTGCCGGACGAACAGGTGATGTTCACCGGCGATATCGTCGAATACCACTCCGCCTGCTATTGTGGTGACGGGCACTTCGCCGACTGGGGCAACACGCTGGACGCCATCAAATCCTTCCGCCCGCGCGCCATTGCGCCGGGGCGCGGCGATGCGCTGGTCGGCGCGAAAATCGTCAACGAGGCCATCGAAAACACCCGCGATTTCGTCGAAAGCACCTATCGCCCCGCCGCGATGGTTGCCGCCCGTGGTGGCACATTGAAAGAGGCATGGGACGCCGTGCGCGCCGAGTGCGATCCGAAATTCGCCGATTATGCCATTTACGAACACTGCCTGCCCTTCAACGTCGCCCGCGCCTATGACGAGGCGCTGGGCATGGACACCCCCCGCATCTGGACCGCCGAGCGCGATCTGGACATGTGGGCAAAGTTGCAGGGATAAAACCGGAGGAACCCATGGAAAAAATATTTGAAGTCCCGATGTATGGCTACCGGCGCAATGCCGACCAGCGGGCCGATACGCCGGTCCGCCATCCGGTGATCATTGTCGGCGCCGGCCCTGTCGGTCTGGCGGCCGCGATCGATCTGACCCTGCAAGGCGTGCCGGTCATTGTTCTGGACGACAACGACCGCGTCAGCTGGGGTTCGCGCGCGGTGTGCTATGCCAAACGCCCGCTGGAAATTCTGGGCCGGCTCGGCTGTGGCGAACAATCTGCCGAACACGGGGTGCAATGGCACATCGGCAAGGTGTTCAACGACCGCAAGCAGGTCTACGAATTCGACCTGCTGCCCGAGGGCGGCCACAAATATCCGGCCTTCGTCAATCTCCAGCAATACCATCTGGAAAAATACCTCGTTGACCGGCTGTTCGAGTTGCAGGACGCCGGAAATCCGGTGGAGCTGCGGGGCCGCAACAAGGTTACGGGGATTGACCCGCACGACGATTACGTCACCGTCACCGTGGAAACCCCGGAAGGCAGCTATACGACCGAGGCCGACTGGCTGATCGCTGCCGACGGGGCGAATTCACCGGTCAGAAACATGATGAAACTGGAATTTTCCGGCCAGACGTTCTTCGATCATTTTCTGATTTGCGACGTGATCATGAAAAAGGATTTCCCCGCCGAACGCTGGTTCTGGTTCGACCCGCCTTTCAACCGTGGCGAATCCGTTCTGCTGCACAAACAGGCCGACAACGTCTGGCGCATCGATTTCCAACTGGGCTTCGACACGGACAAAGAAGAGGAAACGAAGCACGAAAACGTCATTCCCCGCCTGAAAAAAATGCTGGGCGAGGATGCCGAGTTCGATCTGGAATGGGTGTCCGTCTATACCTTCAATTGCCGCCGTCTCGACGAATTCCGCCACGGTCGCGTGTTGTTTGCCGGCGATTCCGCGCATCAGGTCTCGCCCTTTGGTGCGCGTGGCGCCAACAGCGGCATACAGGACACCGACAAT
>CAZDLV010000007.1:0-27587 GCA_964506345.1 uncultured Rhodobacterales bacterium
AGCTTCAGCAATCTCCCAGGGTATCATCGTGAATGTTGCTCCTGTATCCACTGCCATTTTCAAACACCGGGTGGTCTCTCCGTCACCTCTGAATGAAACCGAAACGGGCGTCAGGGGGCAGGTTTTCGACCCTGGCATAGTGGAATTCATGCGCGCGAAACGGCGTGCCATCCATCGGCCACAGGCAATCACCGGTGGCTTTCAGGCGGGTATAGCCGCGCCCTTGCGGACGCGCGCACATCACCGCATCACCGGCAATCGCGCCAACCATCGCATAGCGCGCGCCTTGCCATTCCAGCGAGCGGCACAGATACATCAACCCGCCGCATTCCGCATACGCCGGCAAACCGGCACCAAGCGCCGCGCGGATTTCGGCCATCAACGATGTATTCGCCGCAAGGGCCGCCGCCGAGGTTTCGGGAAACCCGCCGCCGATAAACAGCCCGTCGACCGGCGGCAGATGCGCATCGTGCAGGGCGTCAAAAAACACAAGGTCGGCGCCTGCCGCCTGCATCGATTCCAGATCGTCGGGATAGTAAAACCCGAAAGCGGCGTCACGCGGGATACCGATCCGCAGACCGGCGGCGAAACCTGTCGGGGTGGCACGGGTTGGCGCAGGCAGGCCGGCGGCAGTGTCGCCAATAGCAAGCAGCGAGTCCAGATCGACGGAATCCGCCATCGTCTCGCCCAACCGGCGCACCAGTTGCGCCAGCGCCCCGGTTTCCCCCGGTGTCGTCAGCCCCAGATGCCGCTCGCCGATTTCCAGATTGTCGTTGCGCGCCACCGCACCCAGCACCGGCAGGTCGGTATATTCCGCCACCGCCGCGCGCAATTTTGCCTCGTGGCGGGGGCCGCCGACCTTGTTAAGGATCACCCCCGCAATCCGCACATCGGGATCAAACGCCTGATACCCAACCAGCAGCGGCGCAATGCCGCGCGTCGTGCCGGAGGTGTCCACCACCAGCACCACCGGCACCTGCAACAGCTTCGCCATTGCCGCGTTGGAATCGGCGCCGTGCAGGTCCACCCCGTCATACAGGCCCTTGTTGCTTTCGATCAGGGTAATATCCGCGCCCATTGCCCGACCGGCAAAGAAGGTCAGGATCTCGTCCCGCCCCATCGTGTTGAAATCAAGGTTGTAGCACGCCCGCCCGCTGGCCTTTTCCAGCCACATCGGGTCGATATAATCCGGTCCTTTCTTGAAGGTCTGCACGGCCAGCCCGCGTTGCTGTAATGCCCGCGCCAGCCCCGTCGATACCACCGTTTTACCCGAAGATTTATGCGCCGCCGCAATCAGGAAGCGCGGGATCATGCTGCCACCGGCAAGCTACCCTTGTCGCGGTTGTCCCACATGCCTTGCGCCATCGCCTGCGCCGCGTCCACCGTGTCGGCCTTGCCCAGCGATTTCAGCGCGATCGCCAGCGTGCCGGTAACCGAGGCCTCGGCATATTCGCTCGTATCCTCGCCGCGCCAGACGGCCACCAGATGGTTGATGTCCATGCTTTCGTCCGCCGCCGCGTGACCGTCGGCCAGCAGGGCGGGCCATGTCTCGCTGGCGATTTCGCCGGCGGCGGTCCATGCGACAGTCGGTTTGTTGGGCCGCCGCTCGATCTCGCCGCCTTCGCCACGAAAAACCGTTGTTACGGGCTGGTTCAGCAACACCCCCGCACCGGCATGAACGTCCATGAAACCCCGGTGGAAAATGCCCTGCATCATCACCGGCGCATTGAACGGGTTCAGCATCCGCGAAAAGCTGTGAACGGGCGAACGCAGGCCGAAAAGCGGGCGCATCTCGATCATCTCGCGCAGTTTCGGCGACATGACCTCCAGCGGGATATAGGCGAAATTGGTGGCACGGATATCCGCCGCCGCCGCACGGAACGAACGGGCAACCGGGAAGCCGAGCTTCTGCAACGTCTCGCGCGTATACATCCGCCCCGGCGTGTGGCCGCCGGTGCCGTGCATCAGCACCTTTGTACCGTTCTGCGCCAGCAGCAACACCGACAGGATAAACCACGGCAACTGCCGCCGCTTGCCGGCATAGGACGACCAGTCAAGGTCGATCGCCGGCAAATCATCAGGCAAATCGAAGGTGTCGCGCGTGCCCAGGGTGAAGCCGGCGATTTCTTCGGGGGTTTCCTCTTTCAGGCGCAACAACATCAGAAAGGCGCCGATCTGTTCGGGGCGGGCCTCGCCGCGCAGGATCATCGCCATTGCCTCGCGGGATTCATCGATGGTAAAGGCGCGGGTCTTGGTTTTGCCCCGCGCCAGAATGGCAATGAATTTCGCGAATGGATGTAGTGTTTGCTCCATATACCTACCTATGTGTTACCCTTCGGGTCCACATTGGCATCTGACAGGTTTTTCGGCAAGATACGAAGAACAATCATTCCGACCACGGTCATCGCCAACGCCAGTCCGACACCGCCAAGACCCAGCAGATATTCCGGCCAGCGCGGGATATAGCTGTTGACGATCCCGTCATAGAAACTGCTGGAAACGTCGTATCCGGGGAAAATCGACAACGGGAAAGCCTGCCCGCCAACAACGATCACATAAAGCTGCGCAAAGCCGCCCGCGATCACCAGAAGCGAGGCGAACACCACCATGCCGCCCTGTTTGCTCAGCCGCGGATGGAAAAGGATCGCCATAGGCAGCAGGCCGCCCAATAGAACCTGCACGACCCAGAACAGCATCGTATACAATCCGCCGTTCAGCAGAACGAAGGCCTCTACCGGGCGATGCTCGGCTGCATAGATGTTGGTCAGGTGTTGCACGGTGGTGAAATACAGCAGCGCCGCGATAAACACCGCCATCAGGCGGGCCAGACGTGTACGCAGTGCCGTCCCGAACTTGCGGCCGGTGATGTTGGTGATCCCCATAACCATCAGCAGGAAAATCGCCATGCCGATCGCAAAGGACAAAATAATAAACAGCGGCGCCATGATTGCGGCGTCATACGCCTGTCGCGCGACCAGCCAGCCGAAAATCGAACCGGTGCCGGTCGTCAGAACAAGACGCCAGACAAACGCCGCCAGACCGGCGGCCTTGATGATATGGGCCGGCATACGGCGCGCCATTTGCGTGTACAGATACACCCCGACAATGGCGATAAAGCCGGTATACAGCAGGATGTTCCAGGTAAAGATCGAGGTAAAGTTGAAATTGGTCATCGCCACGATCAGGCGGTCCGGCCGCCCGAGGTCAAGCACCAGCACCGCCAGACCGCCAACCAGCAACGAAATCGCCAGCAGGCCGGAAAGACGCGACAGCGGTTTATAGGCCGTCTTGCCGAACACCGACCCGATAGAGGCAATGTTCAGCGCCCCGGACGCCGCGACGATCAGAAAGATCGCGAACACATGCGGCAGACCCCAGACGATCTGGTTGTTCATGCCGGTAACAATGTGGCCGTATTCCTCGACATAGAGGACCGCGCCGGCGCCGCCCAGAATGAAGACGCCCAGCAGGGCCACCAAACCCCATACCTGCGGGGTTCCCTTGATTTCACGATAGATTATGCGTTCCATCCCGTTCCCCTAAATATTCTGGTAGCGCACGCCCAGGTTCAACCCCAGATCGGCACGCAGTTCAACACTCGGATAAGCAGCGAGGGCCTTGGAAATTTCGCTCTCGGGGTCGTTGAGGTCCCCGAAAATAATGGCGTTATAGCCGGTTTTCTTGCACGCCTCGGCGCAGGCCGTGGTGCCGTCGCCGTTGTCGATCTTGTTGACACACAGGTTGCAGGATTCCACCGTGCCGCGTCCGCGCGGGGTCGATACCTTCTGGCCGGTAATCGTTTCATGCACAAACGAACGCGCTTTGTACGGGCAGGCCATCATACAATACCGGCAACCGATACACAGATGCCGGTCGACCAGCACAATACCGTCCTTGCGCACAAACGACGCGCCGGTGGGGCAAACATCGACACAGGGCGGGTTTTCGCAGTGCTGGCACATGACCGGCAACGAATTGGTGCGGCCCGTGTCGCGGTCGCGCAACGTGACCTTGCGGATCCATTGCGGGTCGGTATCCAGACCGGTGTTTTCCCAACCGTGTTCGTCGGAACAGGCCGTGATGCAGGCGGTGCAGTCCTCGGGGCATTTGCCCGCGTCGATCAACAACCCCCAACGGGCATCCGGGTTGGCTTCGGCGGCAACGCCGCTGCCCATTGCCATCAGCGTCACGCCGGGGGCCACCGTTACAGTGGCCAGCGCGGCGCCGCCTTTCAGAACCGCGCGACGGTGCATGTCCGCGCCGTTTTCGCCGGCTTGACGGGTGGCGCAACCGCCGCCACATCCGCCGCCGCCAAGGTTCAAATCGGGTGTGGTCATTTCGCTACCCCTTCCAGATAGGCCAGCAACATCCCCATATCGGGCTGCGTCGGCTTGTCAAACTGGATCGCGGTTTTCGCGACTTCTTCGGGCAACGAGTTGTGGCACTGGAAGCAGTCGATCTTGACCGCGACATAGTCATGGCACACCCGGCAGAAATACTGGTCGCTGGCGAAACTGACCGGTTTGGCGTCCGGCCCGTTGACGGCGTGGCAAGCCACGCATGACGCCAACGAGGCCTGAACATCCCGGTTGCCGTCGCGCACTGTCAGATTGCGATCGTGCAACAACAGCGCGGGATGGTTGATCCGCCAGAATTCATTCCCTTCGGGATGCGGTTTACCGCTGGCTTTCGGGACATCGGGGAAAACCCCTTCGCCAAAAACCGGACCCCCTATCAGGCCGATTACCATCAGCCATGCGATTAACAGCCGTTTCATGATTATTCCCCAAGACCCATTTTGATGTAACCCGTCGGACAAACGTCGGCACAGATATGGCACCCGATACATTTGCTGTAATCGGTCTGCACATAACGACCAACGGCACGATCCTTTTTCGGCACGCGGGATATCGCATCCTGCGGGCAATAGATCACACAGTTGTCACACTCGAAACACATGCCGCAAGACATGCAGCGCTCGCCCTCTTTCTGGGCTTGTTCCTCGGTGTAGGCGATGATGCGTTCCTCGAAGTTGCCAAGAACGCTGTCCCCCTCGATACGCACCTCGTCGCGGACCTCGCGGGCAACAAAGGGGAAATGCCCTTTGTACAGTTCGGTATGCGGAATGATCTGCGAGTCGGAACGGTCTTCGTAGTTGTGAACCGCAAAGGCCGATCCGTCGGTGCCGCGAACCTGTTCGTGGCTGTAGGGCGCCGGATCGTGGCCGCGCTGGTGCAGTTCTTTCAACAGATTGAAATGCGGCGTGTCGATACGCGGGCGTTTTTCAATTTCGCCATCATCGAGGAAATCGGTGATGGTGTCGGCGGCAATCCGGCCGTGACCGATGGCGGTGGTCAACAGGTGCGGCTTGATGATGTCGCCACCGGCGAAATGCTTGCCTTTGCCCTTGACCTTGAAGCCCGGCGCGATGTCGATGAAACCGTTGCCGGCATCCATATCCTCGACCCCGGTGAATTCGCCCATCTGGCCGATGGCGGAAATGATAATGTCGGCTTCGAGGGTGAATTCCGTCCCCTCCACCGGAACAGGCCGGTTGCCTTCCATTTTACATTCGCACATCTTCAGACCGATGGCCTTGCCGGCGTCGTCTTTCAACACTTCCAGCGGCATGACACTGCCGCGCAGGTCGACGCCTTCGCGTTTGGCGTCTTCGCGTTCGTGTTCGGCGGCGGTCATTTCCTCGATCGGGAACAACGAAGTCAGCGTTGCCTGCATGCCTTCGCGGGTCAGCACATGCGCAGCATCCTGCGCGGTGTAATCCACGGCAACGCCGTCGGAATGCGTGGTATCCGCCACCTGCGTAATGTGACCCAGACGACGGGCAACCGAGGCCACGTCGATAGATGTATCACCACCGCCGACAACGACAACCTTCTGCGCGGTGCCAAGCACCCAGCCTTTGTTGAACGCATCGAGGAACTCGATACCGTTGATGCAGTTTTCCGTGCCGTCCCAGCCCGGAACCGGCAACGGACGACCGTTCTGTGCGCCCAGCGCCCAGAAAATCGCGTCGTAGTTTTCTTCGAGGTCCGCCATCGGGATATCGACACCGACGCGGGTGTTGGTATGCACCTCGACGCCAACTTCGACAATGCGGTCGATTTCCTTGTCCAGCATGTCGCGCGGCGTCCGGTACCCCGGAATACCATAGCGCATCATACCGCCCAGTTTGTCGTTGGCTTCGAACAGCACAACACGGTGGCCGGCAAGACGCAGGAAGTAGGCGGCGGACAGGCCGGCCGGACCACCACCGATAACCGCAATGGTGCGACCGGTATCGGCACCGGCCTCGACCAGTTTCACGCCGTTTTCGTTGGCCCAGTCACCGACGTATTGTTCTACACCGTTGATGCCGACATAGTCGTCGACCTCGTTACGGTTACAACCGGATTCGCACGGTGCCGGGCAAACGCGGCCCATGGTTGCCGGAAACGGGTTGGCCTCGGCCATGCGGCGGAAGGCGTATTCCTGCCATGCCATGCCTTCGTCGGCCGGCTTGTCCATACCGCGGGCAATCGCCAGCCAGTCGCGGATTTCGTGACCCGACGGGCAGGAACCCTGGCACGGCGGAGTCTTGTGGACATACGTCGGACATTTGTAGGACTTGTCCTGGGTGAAAATCTTTTCCTCCAGATCCCAATCATCCGGGGTCTCGCCTTCGTCAAAGCGCCGGAATGTGTGTTCTTGGTCGTTCATCAACTTACCTCCACTGCGGCGGCTGCCTCTTCGGGCGCGGCCTGTTCTTCAATTTCCTGACCATCGAGAATGATGGCATTCCCCACAAGCTGGTGTAGTGACAGGATGGTTTCCCGGTCATACCCGAAATGTGGCATAATTTTCGCAAACTGCGTTTTGCAAATGGCACAGATTGCCACCATGTGCGTAACGCCGTGATCTTGCGTAACCTGTTGCAGGGCGCTCATGCGCGGGCTGGCGCCTTTTTTGCGCAAGTCCAGAATTTCGTCGGTCAACAGACCGCCACCGCCACCACAACAGAAGGTGCTTTCCTTGATCGTGTCCCGTTCCATGTCGAAATAGTTGTTGCACACCGCTTTCAGCACGTTGCGCGGCAACTCGAACTGGCCACCCGGGATCGTCCCCATCCGCGACGCACGCGCCACGTTGCAGCTATCGTGGAAGGTGATCCGGTATTCGTCGTTTTTCGACTTGTCGAATTTCAGCTCGTTGCGCTCGATCATTCCGTGGGTGAACTCCACGATATGCTGCGGAATCGGATAGTTCTGGTCGAGGAAATCGAACGGCCCCGCCAGCGTGTTAAGGAAACTGTAGCCAACACGCCATGCGTGACCACATTCGCCGAACACGATCCGCTTGACGCCCAGATCAATCGCCGCCTGCCGGATACGCAGGGCCAGCTCTCGCATGTTTTCATACGATCCGATGAACATGCCGAAGTTGGCCGCCTCGGAGGCATAGGAACTGACCGTCCAGCTGACGCCTGCCTGATGGAACACCTTGGCGTAACCGATCAGACCCTCGATATGCGGTTCGGCAAAGAAATCGGCCGACGGGGTGATCAACAGGATGTCGGCCCCTTTTTCGTCCAGCGGGATCCGCACCGATACACCGGTTTCGTCCTCGATGTCCTCTTCCAGATCCTCCAGCGTTGCCCGCAACGCCTTTTCCTGAAGCCCGAGGTTGTTGCCGACTTTTTCGGCCTTGGCGATAATCTCGTTACAGTATTTCTGGCCGATGCCGACCGTGTCCAGAATTTCGCGCGCAGCCATGGAAATTTCGGCCGTATCAATCCCGTAAGGACAAAAAACCGAGCAACGGCGGCACTGCGAACACTGGTGGTAATAGGTATACCACTCGTCCAGAACCTCGCGGGTCAGATCGCGCGCCCCAACCAGTTTCGGAAAATACTTTCCGGCAAAGGTATAGTAGCGGCGATAAACCGAGCGCAGCAAATCCTGACGCGCCACCGGCATGTTTTTCGGATCGCCCGTGCCAAGGAAATAGTGGCATTTATCCGTGCAGGCACCGCATTTCACGCAGGTATCCAGATACACCTGGAAAGCGCGGCTTTTCTTGGCCAGCTCGCCGATCTTGGCGATCGCGACCTCTTGCCAGTTGTCGATCAACTCACCGGGAAAACCGAGATCCTCGTTCATCTGCGGCTGCGCCTTGAACGGTTCGATGTCCACCATCGCACCACACGCGAGCTTGGGAATTTCGAGCGGGTCCGGAATCATCTTCGGGCCGCCTTCTGCATCCATATCGAGCATTGCCATGTCCAGACCTCCTTATTCTTCGAGTTTCTTTGCCCACGGGGCAATGTGGCGTTTTTCGCGCGGATTATCGATCTGGTTGCGCGTCGGGCTGAACAGGATCCCCGGGCCGTGCATCAGTTTCGAAATCGGGAAGATGATCATCAGCAGCGCAACAAGCGCCAGATGGATCAGCAACCCCGGCTGCGTCGGCAGATCGTTGATCTGGAAGCGCAACAGGCCGAGGAAGAACCCCTTGACGGCCACGATGTCCGTCGGCGCCACGGTCCGCATCAACGAGCCGCTTACGCCGATCGCAACCAGCAACGCCAGCATCAGATGGTCGGACGGGTTCGAGATATAGCGGATGCGTTCCACCAGTATACGGCGCGCCCACAGGCCCAGCAGTCCGGCAATCATCGCAAAACCGACATACAGCGCGAAAGGCTGCACCAGCTCGACCCACCACCAGACCTTGTAGGTGAAATAGCGCAGGTGGCGAATCAGAACCAGCAACAAACCGATGTGGAACAGATAGCCGAACAGCCAGATCCACTTGTTCGATTTGAACAGGCTTTGAAACAGAACCACCTCGCGCACCATACGCCAGAACACACCGGTCGCGGTGGTCGGCGCAGGCGTCGTGGGTATCTTCAGGGGCGCGGGAGTCTTGGCGTACCGCCACATCCGCATTCCAACCCCGACGACCAGTATGATCGTCGCGACATAGAACAATACAGCATAGATCGTGGAAACCACGCTAAAATCCTCCCTAAATGTCCCTGAGATTTTTTGTTTTATTGCAGGGTCTTAGACGCAACCGGTCGGTTTGGGCAGACCGGCAATTTTACATGCCTGTTTCGCCGGACCATACGGGAACAGTTCGTACATGTATTTGTTGTTGCCAACTTCCGGGCCCATCGATTTCTTGATGGCCTTGATCAGAACGCGAACAGCCGGAGCAATCTGGTATTCCTCGTAATAATCACGCAGGAAGTTCACAACAGCCCAGCGCTCTTCGTCCATTTCGATTTCTTCGGCCGTTGCGATAACGGATGCCAGTTCCGGCGTCCATTCGCTGAGGTTGGTGATGTAACCTTCTTCGTCGGTCTCGATTGTTTTTCCGTCTACTTCGTAAGCCATTTGTATTTCCTTTCGGTTGTTTATTTATCCCGGTCGCCCGGGTGTTCCCTCGTTTATAACCAGGCCTGAATGCGGTCACTTGCGGCCGCTAGATCAACAAACCCGTCGTAGTCTACTGTTGTTATACCGTCGATTGCCCGACCGGCATCAATCCCGCGTGCGGCAAAATCCGGCCCCAGAACACAAACCGTGGCGGCCGACGCGCTGACCGCGTCGCTTACGGTTGTGCCGTTCATGGCCCCGTAAACGCCGTCCTCGATCAACAGAACGGTGTCGCCGTCCTTGGCGTGTGCCAGACAGCTTTGCAAAGCGTTCGTCTGGAACGGGGATTTGTTAACTGTGTGCAGAGTTCCCATTGTCCCCTCCTAAAAGCTAAGAACGACGTCTTGATCGGCCATGATGTCGGCCATTTCGGCACGACTCACCAGCCGGATCGACGGCTTTTCGGCCCAGTCGTCATCTTCGTCTTCGTACTGGATGTCCTGAAGGTCATCGAGGCTCAGCCCGCGTTCCTCCAGCGACTCTTTTTCCACATACAACTTGGTGACTTCGTAGTCGCCAAGGGCGCGGAACGTCGGAGCGAAGTTTTTCAACCCGATTTCCTTGGTATCCTGCCCCTTGGTCAACTGGAACACACCGTCATCCAGAAACGCCAGCGACACATCCTGATCAAACGCTGCCCCGATCAACACCACCTCCAGCGCTTCTTGCGCATAGATCGTGCCGTAAGGTGCCTTGCGGTTGATATAGAGGAATTTTTTTACATCATCTTCCATTTCAATCCCTCCTAGTCGCCGAATGTAATCGTGCGATCGGCCTGAATGCCCATCTCGATCAACTGGCCGAGGCCGGAAATCCGGAACCCCCCGGCGATGTTGTTGGCATCCTTGCCCTGACGGTCCGCCTCGTTCTGGTCCAGCAGACCGCGACGCTGGGCAGCCGCGATGCAGATCACAAGATCCAGATCGTGCTCCTTGGCCAGTGCGCTCCACTGTTCCTGAATCTGGCGGTCGTCCTGTGGCGGGATCGACAGGCGTGTGCCCACATTGACCCCGTCATGGTAAAAGAACACCCGCGAAACCTCGTGGCCCTTGGCCAACGCGGCTTTGACGAAATTGTAGGCCGTATCCGACGCTTCGTGCGTATACGGCCCCTCGCTGACGACGACTCCGAATTTCATGTCCGGGTTCTCCTAGAAATGAACGTGCGCAGACTGGTTCATGGTTTTGCGCGAGCCGGTCCACGTATCGATGTGGTGCTTGGTAAACGCCAGACCTGTCAGCTCGAAGAAACGGTTCCAGCCGATCCGCTCGATCCATTCGCCCATGCGCTCCCAGTGTTTCGCGTCTTTTTTGTAGGTAGACACGATTTTCTGGACCACATCCGCAACTTCCGGCCAATGCGGCGGGTTGTTCGGCAGGTTGGCCACGGCCAGCTTGTGGAACGTCGGTTTCGAACGCGCGTTGGAGTGTTTACCACCAACCCAGATAGCGATCTTGGTGCTTTCGGCGCCGTTGATCTGCATCGGCGGGCAGGGCGGGTAACAGGCGCCACAGCATACGCATTTCTTCTCGTCGATTTCCAGCGAGGGCTTGCCGTCAACCATTGCAGGGCGGATAGCCGCCACCGGACAACGGGCCACAACAGCCGGACGCTCGCAGACGTTGGCAACCAGATCGTGGTTGATCTTCGGCGGTTTGGTGTACTGCACGTTGATCGCGATATCGCCCTGGCCACCACAGTTGATCTGGCAGCAGGATGTCGTGATACGCAGACGGTTCGGCATTTCCTCGCGGATGAATTCCTTGTGGAGCATATCCATCATGGATTTCACAACGCCGGACGCATCGGTGCCCGGAATATCGCAGTGCAACCAGCCCTGCGTATGCGAGATCATGGAGATCGAGGCCCCCGTGCCGCCGATCGGGAAACCGGCCTCGCCCAGCGCATCGATCAGCGGCTGGACCTTGGCTTCGTCGGCCACCATGTATTCGATATTCGAACGGGTGGTGAAACGGACGTGGCCGTCGGCAAATTCGTCGCCGATATCGCACAGCTTGCGGATGGTATAGACATCCATCTGGCGCTGGGTGCCGGCACGAACCGTAAACAGCACGTCGCCGCTTTTGGCCACATGGCGCAGAACGCCGGCGCGCGGACGGTCGTGATAATCCCATGTGCCATAGTTCTTGACGCTTAGCGGGTGCATATACGGAAACGGATCCGGAACACCCACTTCATCGGGCATACGTGGCTTTGCGCTCATTTCATTCATAGTCTTTTCCTCCCTGCCCGGGTCCAAAGGGACTCCGGGCGTATCAAATCTGAAAATGTGGGCGTAGTGCCGACTAGTCGTCGGCAGCCACAGTCATGCCGGCCTCGAGCGCCTTGCGCTCGAAATATTTTGCGGCTTCGATGTCGAAATCATCCGTGCGCACATAGCTGGACGTGCGCGGGTGGTTGACCATGTTGGGATCAGCCGAAATATCCAGCGCATCAAGGAAGGCCGGAACACCGATGCGGTCGATACATTCACCGATCCGCTCGTGTTCAAGCGCGTTGTCGGCAAAGAACTCCATGCATTCCTCGGCGAAGTCTTCCAGTTTTTCGAAGTCTTCCTCGGTTTCCAGCTTCATGAACGGAACGATCATGGTTCCCATCAGGTCGCCGACTTTCAACGAACGCTTGCCGCCGATCATGATGGAAGCGCCGCGATCATCACCCGGGCTAAGCGCCTTGGTCATAACGTTGATACAGTGCATGCAGCGCACGCAGGACTTGTTGTCGATTTCCAGCGTATCGTCGTCGTGCAGGCTGATCGCGCGGGTCGGGCACATGGAAACAACGGTGTCGATCGTGTATTTACGACCTTTTTCCGCGATGTGTTCCTTGACCTTTTCCTGGTTGATCTTGATGTCGTCACGCCATGTGCCGATCACCGCAAAGTCGGCGCGGTGGATCGCGTTCACACAGTCGTTGCCGCAGCCCGAGAACTTGAACTTGAACTTGTAGGGCATGGCCGGACGGTGCATTTCGTCCAGCAGACGGTTGATGATGCCACGGTGGGCTTTCACACCGTCAAAGCAGGACTGCTCGCAACGGGCGTGGCCAACACAGGACATCGCGGTGCGCAGTGCCGGACCGGCACCACCGAGGTCGAACCCGATCTCGTTGAATGCGTCAAAGGCTTTCTGCGCATTTTCCGAGGTACACCCCTGGAACATGATATCGCCCGACTGGCCGTGGAAAGCGATCAGGCCCGAGCCATGCTCTTCCCAGATATCGCAGAGCTGGCGCAGAACGTCGGTGTTATAGTGGTTACCCGCCGGCGGCATAACGCGCAGCGTGTGGAACTCTTTCGAGGCAGGATAATCCTTGGCAACTTCGGAAAAGCGCGGAATGATGCCGCCGCCATAGCCGAACACGGACAGCGTGCCGCCCTTCCAGAACCCGAGGCGTTCCTCGTAGGAATGGTTCAGCTGGCCCAGCAGGTCGTTCATCATCGGGGCATATTGTTTGCCCTTGGAATCACGCAGGCGCTTCAGGCCGGTTACAAAACTTGGCCAGGGGCCGTCTTCCAGTTGGTCCAGCATCGGCGTTTCGTGGATGCCGTTAACCTTTTCATCACCGGTTTCTGCGTCTTTCATTGTGTTCTCCTCCTTTTGAGTTCCGGCCATTTAGACACGGCTCTTTTTCTTTCTCTGTTTCGTTTCATGCACAACAAACTGCTAATTCGTTTGCATTGCTCTGTCGTAAATTTATATATTACGATAAACGAATGTAAAGCGAAACGTGGTCGCAGGCGTAATAGAATTTCAAATATTACTGTGTGCAGCGCAACATAAGTATAGCGTAAATAACGTGTAAAAGGAAGAAAAATGAAAAAAACAACTGGATTTCTTGGGGTTTCGCCTTTCGACCTGACACAGAATTCCGCATACGGGGCGTGGCGCGAACAGCGGCTAAAAACCGCACATACCGCCCTGACGGACGAATTTGTCACAATTTCCGACCCGCAAAACCTGACCGATTCCGAGCGCGCGGAAATTTTTTCGCGCTGCGAATCCACCAATATGGCGTTTTACCGACTGCCCGTTCAGGACGACGAATCGAAACTTCGGACCGATCTGCGTGCCATGGCCGAATCGCTGGGAATGGGCCTGCCCGAGGGGCATCGCTCGGCCGGTGACCAGGGCATCGTGGCGTTGACGGTTTCGCATAAATCCAGCCAGCGCGGATTCATCCCCTATTCGCGCAAGGCCATGAACTGGCACACCGACGGTTACTACAACGATCCCGCACATGAAATCCGCAGCTTTATCCTGCACTGTGCCCGCGACGCGACGGCCGGTGGCCGCAACCGTATTCTGGATCCGGCCATTGCCTATATCCGCCTGCGCGACGAAAACCCCGACTATATCACCGCGCTCTCGCACCCGCAGGCCATGACCATCCCCCCGAACACCGAGGCCGACGGATCCATCCGCCCTGCCTCTGTCGGTCCGGTCTTTGCGCAGGATTCGCGCGGCAACCTGACCATGCGCTACACCGCCCGCACCCGCTCCATCGAATGGCGCGACGATCCGCTGACTATCGAGGCGGCGGAATATCTGCGAAACCTGCTGATGGCGGGCGATCCGTTGATGCGTGAAATCAAATTGAAACCCGGGCAGGGCGTTCTAAATAACAATGTGCTGCACGACCGCACCGCGTTCGACCCTGACGAAACCGGCGCCCATAGCCGCCGCCTTATCTATCGCGTAAGGTTCTTTAACCGAATTGGAGACGAATAAAAATGGCACGACTAAGCGACCTTATCATCCAGCACCCCGATGTGACCTCGTTCGATCAACTGGAACGACTGGTGGCCCATGCTGCCGAATCCGGCATCATGCACATCGAATTCGACGTAAAGCCCGACTACCGCGACACGCCGAAAAAATGGGAATGGAAACTGGAAACCGTATTTGCGCGGGGCCTGAAATATGACTGAAGGCGAAACCACGCTGATCCGCGAGGCCGACCTGCCGTTCCACCGCTGGGTCCGGCTTCAGGATATCGCGTTTGTCGGCGGTCTGCACATGTTGCGCATGACCTTCAAGGAACGTAAACGGTTCACTATGATCGACCTCGACAAACAATCGGCCGAGGCGCTGGCGAAAGACCTGCTCGACTGGGCCGCCACGCAGCAAGAATAAGGCACCCGCATGGACCATCTTCCGATATTTCTGGACGTCAAGGGACGTAAAATCATCGTCGACGGCGGCACAAGCATCGCCGCCCGCCGCGTGGAGCGCGCCCTGCAAGCGGGGGCCAAAGTCCATGTTTTCGCCGATGCGCTGGATGACGAATTCCGTGACATCCGCGACCACCCCGACCTGACGCATCACACCCGCGCGCCCAAGTTGCCGGATTTTGTCGGCGCCGCCGTCGCCTATGGCGCCACGGAAAACGAGGCCCGCGACCGGTCGCTTTATGAAATGGCCAACCACCACAATGTGCTGGCGAATGTCGCCGATGTGACCGAATATTGCGACTTCATCACCCCGTCGATCATCGACCGCTCGCCGTTGGTCATCGCCATTTCATCCGGCGGCGCCGCCCCGATCATCGCCCGAATCCTGCGCGCCCGGATCGAGGCAATCCTGCCCGCCACCTACGGCAAACTTGCCGCCTTTTCCGGCCGGTTGCGTGAACGGGTCATGGCGAAATTGAAAACCGCCGGTGCGCGGCGCGAATTCTGGGAATCGACCATCGACGGCCCCGTGGCCGACAAATTCCTTGCCGGCGACGAAAAAGCCGCCAAAAAACAGTTTCTGAAAGAACTGGATGCCACGGCACTGGGCCAGGATCTGGAAAAACCGGGCGAGGTCTACCTCGTCGGGGCCGGTCCGGGCGATCCCGACCTGCTGACCTTCCGCGCGCTGCACCTGATGCAACGCGCCGATGTGGTGCTGTATGACCGCCTGATCGGTGACGGCATCATCAATCTGGTGCGCCGCGACGCCGAACGGGTCTATGTCGGCAAAAAACCGGGCCATCACGCCCTGACACAACCGGAAATCTCGGACCTGCTGGTCAAACTGGCGCGCGAGGGCAAGCGTGTTCTACGCCTGAAAGGCGGCGACCCCTTCATCTTCGGACGTGGCGGCGAGGAACTGGAAACCCTCGCCGCGGCCGGCATCCCGTTTCAGGTCATCCCCGGCATCACCGCCGCATCGGGCTGTGCGTCCTATGCCGGAATTCCGCTGACCCACCGCGACCACGCGCAAGCCTGCATTTTCGTCACCGCACACGGGCAGGACGGGGTTCTTTCGCTGGACTGGGAAACCATGGCGCGACCGGGGCAAACGGTTGCCATCTACATGGGGCTTGGCTCGCTGGAATTCCTGATGGCCGAATTCGTCAAACGCGGCGTTCCGGCCGACACACCGGCAGCGATCGTCGATAACGGCACCCGCCCGAACCAGCGGGTGGTCAAAGGCACGCTCGCCGATCTGTATCAAAAGGCCAGCGCTGCCAAACTACCCGGACCCGCGCTGGTCATCGTCGGTTCGGTAGTGTCACTCAGCGACAGCCTCAACTGGTATAAAAATTTCGAGGCCAGCAAGCACACCATGTCCCTGACCGCCAGCACCGACCTGTAACCAAAAAGAGAGGGCAGCCAAGGCGCCCTCTCTATATTGCCGTTACCGGCTAAATGTGTAGCAAACCCGCAATCACGGCTACGCCCCCGCAGGCAAAAATTTATGGTACTCGTCAATCAAACACTCTGGAATAGGCGGAATTTAGCCGCTTGAAACCGGCCCGTCATACCCCAAACAGGGTAAAATATTCATATTCCTTTCACCTGCCGGAATGTTTGCCCCTGTGCTTGTCGACCAGGTCCAGCACGTCGCGCCATTCCTTGAAAAACAACAGCGAGCCGATGTCGGGATACACCCTGAAATCTATCCCGTCGTATTCTGCCCGCAATTCCTCCAGCGTCTCGGATACGATCATCTGGCTTTGACCGCCATGCAGCGAATACACCGGCAAGCGGGCGGCGGTGGCGCGCACATGCGGGCGCCAGTCGATGCGCTCCTGCATCAGCAAATCGGCGGAAAACGCCGCGTGCGCCATATGGTCCCGCGATACCGTAACAGCGGTTCCAACCGCGATTGCCTCGAACACCTGCGGGTCACTTGCAACCGCCATATCGCCGGGGCTGGCCCCGAACACCATGTCGATAAAGTTCCGCGTACCGATCTTGCGTGCCAGATGCATTCCGGCCTTGACCATGAACGGCAGCAGATGCGGCGCAAAGCGCGCATTCGCCATGATAAACCGGTACCATTTATCCATGCGGTGATACTGTTCCGGCGTGCTTAACGGATACAACGGATCGCACAGAACCAGCGTCGTCAGACGTTCGGGAAACGCATCGGCAAATAAAAACGTAAAAAACGAATCGCCGCCCAACACAATGGCCGGACACCGCTGTACTGCCTCGCGATCCAGAATCGCCTTCAGGTCCGCATTGATTTCCGTCGCCATATCGGCACCGCGTGCATAGAAATCGGACCCGCCAAAACCGCCCCGGACCGGCACAATAATCCGCATTTTTCGCCGCTTCGCCTCGGCCTCGGCACGGGCGGCCCAGCGGGTCAGGCCATAGTCGGACGGCATATACAAACACGGCCACCCGTGTTCGTCGCCCAACACCAGATATTCCACCCGCCGCCCGTCCTGCCGCTGGATCGACCGCGGCGCGACAGGCGCAAGCGCTTGTTCCCGGCTGTTGAAATCCGGTGTGCGCGGCTCGGATGTCGCGTTCACCACATCCAGCAACGCCAACACCATCCGCACCAGTTCGGCCTGCGAATGGGTGTCGGTCTTGGCCATGATCGAGCGCACCTGCGCCCGAATGGTTTCCCGCGACCGCCCGCGTTTTTTCGCAATCTCGCGCAGGTTCTTGCACCGGACCAGCGACCGCAGCACCGCGACCTCGGCCTGCGACAGACCGAAGGTCTGGATCAGCAACGCATCGAATCCGTCCGGCCAGCCGGTTTCCGAGGTCACAATCACCACAAACGGTCCGATGTCGGGATCAAACGACGCCTTCAACTGGAAAATCATGCTGTGATCCAGACTCGGCGAGAAAAACCGCAACGTCCGCGTGACATGTTCGGTCTGCACCTTCAACACATCGGCCTTCAACCGCTCGATGTCTTCTGCTTCCAGCGGCAAGACCGTCAGCGGGTCATCGACACGCAGCCCCAGCACCCGACGGGCCGGCTTGTTGCAGGCCCGCACCCGCAACGCCTTGTCCACCGAAAACGCCGCGATCTTTTTGAAATTTTCCAGAACCGTATAATAGGCCCCCGTCGCGACAGCATCGGTATCCTTCCAGCGATCCAGCAACATGGTGGCGCGCATGAAGTGCGACTCGATACCGGGCGACGAAAAGGCCGGCGCCACACCGTCGCCGTTCGCCAGCATGGTTTCCCAGCTTTCAAGCAGCTCCTCCAACCGTGCCGGATCGACTGCAACATCGTAAATCCGGTCAAGAATCTTGTCGTCGTGCGGATCGTTCATTTCGTCCCCGTTCAGGTAAGCCACCATATACACGCCAGCCGGACCCGCGCAATTGTACAACCCGTCACGGGTTGTCTTTGGCCATAATATCACAACTTTGTGTATCTTTTTCTACACCGTAACCACCCGAAAACCTTTCCTGATTCCGGAAACCCGCGTATACCTATAGCGTCTAAAGGTTTCACGACGGAGGGTATCGATGCTATCGATCGGCGAACTGTCCCGCAAAACCGGCGTCAAGGTCCCGACGATCCGGTACTACGAACAAATGCACCTCGTTTCCGCACCGGAACGCACGGCGGGCAACCAGCGGCGCTATTCCCGCGCCGAACTGGACCGTCTGGCCTTTATCAAACATTCCCGCGACCTCGGCCTGAGCATCGAGGACATCCGCGAGCTTCTGGACCTGTCGGCCCACCCCGAGCAACCCTGCACGAACGCCAACCGCATCGCCGAGGAACACCTGGTTTCCGTGCGTGAACGCATCGCCCGCCTGCAACGACTGGAGGCCGAGCTGAACCGCATCGCCACCGGCTGCCCCGGCGACAAGATCTGCAACTGTTACGTCATAAAATCCCTGTCCAACCACGACCTGTGTAACGAGCCGCACTAAAACGCCCTGCCAGACAACTCCGGTGCCCCATGCAGACATTCGACTTCGACACCCCCGTTGACCGCCGCGCCGTCCCCGCCCTCAAAACCCACCCGATGGTGCTGGGCAAAGACGGCGAGACCCTGTTCCCCGCCGGCGTGGCCGACATGGATTTCCACGCCGCCCCCTGCATCATCGAGGCGATGCAGGCCCGCCTGAACCACGGCGTTTTCGGATACGAGGCCATCCCCGACGCCCTGTTCCCCGCCATCGCGGAGTGGCAGAAAACCCGCCACGGCTGGGCGCTCGACCCCGCCCATATCCTGCGCGCCCCGAACGTGCTGAACATCCTCGCCACCGCCGCCGCGATCTTCACCGCCGAGGGCGACGGCATCATCGTGCAGCCGCCGGTATTCTTCGATTTCTACGACATTCTGGCCGAAAACCACCGCCGCATCGTCCACAACCCGCTGCGCCACGACGGCGGGACCTACCGCATGGATTTCGACGATCTGGAGGCCAAAGCCGCCGACCCGCGCACGAAAATGCTGTTCCTGTGTAACCCGCACAACCCCGTCGGCCGCGTCTGGAGCGCCGACGAGCTCCGCCGCCTCGGCGACATCTGCGCGCGCAACGGCGTGCTGGTGGTGTCCGACGAAATCCACGCCGACATCACCTTCACCGGCCACCCCTACACCCCCTTCGCCTCGCTCGGGCCGCAATATGCCGACAACGCCGTCACCTGCCTGTCACCGGCGAAATCCTTCAACATCGCCTCCTGCGCCGCCGCCCATACGGTGGTTTCCAACGACGACATGCGCGCCGCCTTCAAACGCGAGAACTCCCGCCTGACCGTCAGCAAAAACAACGCCTTCGCCAATGCCGCCATGGTCGCCGCATACACAAACGGCGCCGAATGGCTCGACGCCGCGCTGGACTACCTCGAAGGCAACGCAACCCTTGTGCGCGACCGGCTCGCCGATGTCCCCGGCGTCCGCGCCCCGAAACCCGGGGGCACCTTCCTCGCATGGCTGGACTTCCGCGATCTTGGCCTCCCGCCCGACAAGCTGACGAAATTCCTGCGCGAAAACGCCGGACTGGCCACCACCCGCGGCCAGTCCTTCGGGGTCGAGGGCGCAGGTTTCGCCCGCCTGAACTTCGCCACGCAACGCGCAAAACTCGAACAGGCGCTCGACCGGCTGGTTACAGCCTTACGGTATTTTCCCCGACCGTAGACAGGAACCCCGCCAGATCGGCAAAATTGCTGAACCGCGTATCATGCGGAATTTCCGAAATCGGACTTTTGCGATAGCCGCTGGTGAAAAACGCAAACCGCACGTTCGCCGCCTGCGCCGTGGCGGCATCCACCTCGGAATCGCCAACAAAAACCGCGTGATCCGCGCCCAGATCGGCAATACACTTGTGCAGCATCGCCGGATCGGGCTTGTGCGTCGCCAAGCTGTCGCCCCCGACAACCGAACCGAAATACCCGTCGATCTTCAACCCCTCCAGCACCCGCAACGTAATGGAATGCACCTTGTTCGTGCAAACCCCCAGCGCATAACCACGCCGTTGCAGCATCTCCAGCGCGTCACGCACACCGGGATACAACACCGTGTGTTCCACCGGATTTGCGGTGTAAAGCTTTTCGAAACTCGCGGTCATTTCCGCATGACGGTCTTTGCCAAACGCAATGCCGGAATGGCGCATCACCCGTTCCACCAGTTTCGGCACCCCGTTGCCGATGAATCCGCGAACGACCTCCAGCGACAGCGGTTGATACCCCATCGAGCGCAGCAACGCATTGGCGGTTGCCCGCAGGTCCGGCGCACTGTCGACCAGCGTCCCGTCGAGGTCGAATACAATCGCTTTCATCAGCCATCCTTCCATTTGATCGAACATCCCATCGAGGGGATCTGTTCCTGCGGCCCGTGGCCTGTTTCGGCAACCTGTTTCATGCCCAGATAAAGGTCGCGCCGCACATCCGCCGGCGCCGCCTGCTTGCGCGATTCATCCAGCCGCCCGCGATACTGCAAGCCGCCCTGTGCATCGAAGCCAAAGAAATCCGGCGTGCAGACCGCCCCGTATTCCATCGCCACACGCTGTGTTTCATCATGCAGATAGGGAAAGGGGAAACCGTTCGCCTGCGCCACCTTCTGCATCCCCTCGAAGGAATCCTCGGGGTAATCCTCGGCGTCATTGGCGTTGATCGCCACAACCCCGATCCCCAGTTCCTGCAAATCCTTCGCGTCGCGGATAATCCGGTCCAGCACCGATTTGACGTATGGACAATGGTTGCAAATGAACATCACCAGCGTGCCTTTCGGCCCCGCCACATCCGCCAGCGACACCGTTTTGCCATCGACGTTTTTCAACGTAAAATCGGGTGCCTGCCAGCCAAAATCGCAAACCGGAGTCTCTACCGCCATATCAGTTCCCCACAACTTTGTTCAGTTTCTCTACCGAGTCGATCTCGGTAAAACAGTCGATCACCGCCACCGCCTCGCTGAAATCGGAGCCGAGCGTATACACCCCCGGCGACACGATGCACGCCACCCCCGCCCCGACACAGGACAGCAGGCCGTTGCGCGAATCCTCCAGCCCGACACAGTCCGCCGGATCAAGACCCAGTTGCGCCACCGCCAGTTCGAACACATCCGGCGCGGGTTTCTTGTTCTTCACCTCGTCACCGGCCGCGATCACCTCGAACACCTCGCCCGCCGGCCTGCCGAAACAGGCCTCGGCCAGACGATCGACATTCGGGCGGTTGGTGGTGGTGGCCACAGCCACCCGCACCCCGTTTTCCTCCGCATCCGCGATCAGCGCCGCAATCCCGGGGCGCAGCTCCGCCATGCCGGAATCGATCAGCTCGCCATATACCTCCGTCTTGCGTTTGTGGATCCCGGCGATCTTGTCCACATCCGGCACCTCGCCCAGATGGCTGGAAACATATTCCGCCATCCGCTCCTTGCCGCCGGTGGTTTTCAGCAGCTCGCCATACAGCTCCTGCGACCATTCCCACGGCAGGCCGAACTCTTTGAACGTCGCGTTGAACGCGCGCCGGTGCGCCTCCTCGGTCTCAGAAAGCGTGCCGTCCACGTCGAATATGATCGCCTTCACTGCCATCAGCGCGCCGCCTCCGCCGCGTCGCGAATGGCCTTGATATTGGCGCCGTAAACCTCGGGCGTATCGACCGTGCCGCCGTTGAACACCGCCGAACCGGCCACCAGCACATCGGCCCCCGCCGCCGCCATCAGCGGCGCGGTTTCGGGCGTGATACCTCCGTCGATCTCGATATGGATCGGCCGGTCGCCGATCATCGCGCGCAGCTTTTTCACCTTTTCGATCTGGCTGTGGATGAACTTCTGCCCGCCGAAACCGGGGTTCACGGTCATCACGCAGAACAGGTCGATCATGTCCAGCAGATACTCGATATCGCCCAGCCCCGTGCCCGGATTAAGCGCCAGCCCCGCCTTCGCCCCCGCATTGCGGATCGCCTGAAGCGTCCGGTGCGGATGGGTCGTCGCCTCCAGATGCGCGGTGATCACATCGGCACCGGCCGATGCATAAGCCTCGATATACTGGTCCACCGGCGAGATCATCAGATGCACATCCATCACGGTTTTCACATGCGGACGAAAGGCGGCGACAGCGGGCGGGCCGAAGGTCAGGTTGGGCACGAAATGCCCGTCCATCACATCCACATGGACCCAGTCGCAACCCTGATCCTCGATAGCACGGATTTCCTGTCCGAAATTGGCGAAATCCGCCGACAGAATGGACGGGGCGATTTTGATTGAACGGTCCATGATGATCCTCGTTTTCTAAAATGGGAATCGCGCCCCTGCCTTGACACAGGGGCGCGACCTAAGGTTGGTTTAGTTGATACCCAGCGTCCGGCGCCAGCCCGGATAGATGCTGTCGGCATCGCCCGGGAACGATTCGAACGCACGCGCGAACTCGTGATGGTCCTTGGCGAATTCCAGCGGATCCGCCCCTTCTTTCCAGCACTGCTCGGCCTGGCGCAACGAGGTCGCACCGGCGGCCGGCCCGTCGATATGCCCGAACGAACCGCCACCGGCGGTCAGGATCAGGTTCGAATGGCCGAGGTTCTCGAAGAAACCCGGCATACGCAGCGCATTCATCCCGCCCGAAATAATCGGCGTAGTCGGGTTCATACCCAGCCATTCCTGATGATAAAACGGCCCGTCAGCGGAATCATCGGTAATCATATAGGCCATCAGCTTGTCGGCTGCCTCGCCTTCCATTTTACCGAAACCCATCGTGCCGGTGTGAATACCCGACGCCCCTTGCAGACGCGACATTTTCGACAAAACAAACGCCGTATAGCCACGCTTTGCGCTGGGGCTGGTAACCGCCCCGTGGCCGGCACGGTGATAGTGCAGATACTGGTTCGGGAAAGTGCGGCGCGCCGTGGTGATCGCCGCCGGACCGGCCACATATCCATCCACAAGGAAGGCAACGTGTTCGGCATTTTCGCCAAAGGCCTCCAGAATGAACTCGCCGCGCGCGACCATCTCGTGATGATCGTCGGCGGTGATGTTGGCGCTGAACAGTTTCGCCTCGCCGGTTTTGTCCTGCGCCCGTTTCATGGCATCGGCGACCAGCGTGATGGTTTCTTTCAGCGGCGCGAACACCTGGTTGCCCTGCGGCTCGTCGTTCTTGATGAAATCGCCGCCCAGCCAGAAATCATAGCAGGCGTTGGCGAACGGCTGCGGGCGCAGGCCCAGTTTCGGCTTGATGATGGTGCCGACGATGAAACCGCCGTCAACATGCGGACGCCCCAGAACATTCCACAAATCCTTGATTGTGGTGCTCGGCCCGTCGAACAGACGCAAATAGGCCGGCGGCACATAGAAATCGTGGATTTTGGCGTGTTCGATATCGCCCATGCCCTGATTGTTGCCGATGGTCAGCGTCAGGAAACTGGCCAGCATGGCGCGCCCGTCGGTGATGTTGCGGTCAAACAGATCAACCGGATAGGCGATCTTCATCAGTTCCTTGCTTTCGTCGATTTCATACACCAGCGCATCGACGCCACGGGTGAAATCGTCGGTGGTGGAAACCTCCACATTGGTGCCGGTGGAGGATTCCGCCGCGAAATGCGCCGCCGCCTGCAAATAGGTCCCGTGGCCCGGTTTCGGCTTCATGATATACGCGACAAGAACATGGTTCCCCCCCGCGATAAGGCCCTCTTCTGTCAAAGAAAGGTCGGCATAACGATCTGATTGGTCCATAATTCAAGTCTCCTTTTGTGCCTGCCGTCAGGCAAGGCGATATCGTCTCGCGAATCGGTCTCGCGAAAAACAGTTTTTGTGAACCCCGCCCTGGCGGGATCCGGGGTTGATTTATCCAGCTACAGGATCAAGCGAGCCGTCGGCATAGCGTTTCGCCATGTCGTCCAGCGGAATAATCTTGATCTTGTCCGCGTTTCCTGCGGCGCCGAACCGTTCAAAACGGTCGATGCACAATTCTTCCATGGCGGCCATCGCCGGAATCAGGAATTTGCGCGGGTCGAATTCCGACGGCTTGTCCTTGGCCACCTTGCGGAACATACCGGTCAGCGCCATGCGGTTGTCGGTGTCGATGTTCACCTTGCGCACACCGGATTTGATGCCACGCTCGATTTCCTCGACCGGCACGCCGTAAGTCTGTGCCATGTCGCCGCCGTTTTCATTGATGAGGTCCTGCAAATACTGCGGAACACTCGACGACCCGTGCATCACCAGATGCACATCGGGGATCTTCGCATGGATCGCCTCGATCTGGCTGATTGCCAGCGTGTCGCCAGTCGGTTTGCTGGAGAATTTATAAGCACCGTGGGACGTGCCGCAAGCAATCGCCAGCGCATCCACCTTGGTCTTTTTCACAAAATCCGCAGCCTGATCAGGGTCGGTCAACAACTGTTCCATCGACAGCTTGCCCACCGCACCGGACCCGTCTTCTTCTGCCGCTTCACCGGTTTCGAGCGAGCCGAGAACCCCCAGCTCCCCTTCAACCGATGCGCCGACCCAATGGGCCATGCGCGCGACACGTTCTGTAATATCGACGTTGTATTCATACGACGCCGGCGTTTTCATATCCGCTTCCAGCGAACCGTCCATCATCACCGATGTGAACTGATAGCGGATTGCCGACATACATGTCTGTTCGTTGTTGCCGTGGTCCTGATGCATACAGATCGGAATATCCGGATACATCTCGGCCAGCGCCTGGATCATGTTGCGCAGCATGATGTCGCCGGCATAGGACCGCGCGCCGCGGCTGGCCTGCATGATTACCGGCGAGTTGGTTTTCGCCGCCGCCTTCATGATCGCCAGACCTTGTTCCATGTTGTTGATGTTGAATGCCGGCATGCCATAGTCGTTCTCGGCAGCGTGATCCAGCAATTGACGAAGGGTAATCAGGGCCATGATATTATCCTTTTTTAGCAGCCGCAGCGCGGCGAAGGGCGGCTATACCGGGCAATTCCTTGCCCTCCAGCCATTCAAGAAACGCCCCACCGGCGGTGGAAACATATGTGAAATCACCGGCCACTCCGGCCGTATTCAGCGCGGCAACGGTATCCCCGCCACCGGCAATCGAGGCCAGCTTGCCGGCCCTGGTCAGTTCCGCGGCCTTCCTGGCCAGCGCAACAGTTGCCATATCGAAAGGCTCCATCTCGAACGCGCCCATCGGGCCGTTCCACAGGATGGTTTTCGCGCCTTCGAATTCCTTGCCGATCTCCTCGACCGACTTCGGACCGGCATCCAGAATCATCGCATCCGCAGGGCAGCCGTCGATATCCGTGGTGATATTCTTCGCATTGGGCGCAAAGTCATAGGCACAGACAACATCGACCGGCAGGATGATCCGGCAACCGGATTTCGCCGCCAGCTCGCGGATTTCATGCACCGTCGGCACCTGGTCCGGCTCGCTCAGCGATTTGCCGATCGGGTGGCCGTCGGCCAGCATAAAGGTATTGGCCATGCCGCCACCGACCACAACCGCATCGACCTTGCCGACAAGGTTCTTCAGCACGGCAATCTTGCTCGACACTTTCGCGCCGCCGACAACCGCAATCGCGGGGCGCTCGGGGGCCTCCAGCGCCGCCGTCATCGCCTTGATCTCCTCGGCCATCAGCGGACCGGCATAGGCCGGCAGCAGATCGGCAATCGCCGCGGTCGAGGCATGCGCCCGATGCGCCGTCGAGAACGCGTCGTTGACATAAATATCGCCCAGCCGCGCCAGCGATTTGGCAAAACCGGTATCGTTGGCTTCCTCGCCGGGATAGAACCGCAGGTTCTCGCACAGCAGGATCTCGCCCTCGCCCAGATTTTCGGAGGCAGCGACAGCAGCCGCGCTGATACAATCATCCGCGAACTGCACTGTTTGGCCCAGTGCCGCCTCCAGCGCCGGTTTGATCGGCGCTATGGTAAAGTCCATGTTGCGCTGCCCCTTGGGGCGGCCAAAATGCGACAGGACCGTAATTTTCGCACCCGCCTCCAGCAGCGGCCTGATGCCCTTGGCGAACCGTTCAATACGGGTCGCGTCGGACACCTTGCCATCCTGCACCGGCGCGTTCAGGTCGGCACGGACAACAAGACGTTGTCCGGCCGCGATTTCCGGTGTTATGACGTTCAGGTCACTCACAGCAGCGCCCCCATGGCCACAGCGGTAT
Source organism: uncultured Rhodobacterales bacterium (assembly GCA_964506345.1). Lineage (GTDB taxonomy): Bacteria > Pseudomonadota > Alphaproteobacteria > Rhodobacterales > Rhodobacteraceae > NORP23. The sequence goes on from CAZDLV010000007.1 coordinate 26,246, forward strand.
CCGCCATGCGGTTGGAGAAGCCCCACTCGTTGTCATACCACGTCAGGATACGGCAGGAGGTGCCTTCCATAACCTTGGTCTGATCCATGTGGAAGGTGGAGGAATGCGGATCGTGGTTGAAATCGATCGACACATTCGGCAGGTCCGTATAGCCCAGAACACCCTTCATCGGGCCATCGGCCGCCGCACGGATCGCGTCGTTGATCTCCTCGACCGTGGTGGCGCGCTTGGCGGTGAACTTCAGGTCCACGACCGAGACATTCGGCGTCGGCACACGAATGGCCACACCGTCCATCTTGCCGTTCATCTCCGGCAGCACCAGACCGACAGCCTTGGCCGCACCGGTAGAGGTCGGGATCATGCTCAGCGACGCGGCGCGTGCGCGATAGAAATCCTTGTGCATGGCATCCAGCGTCGGCTGGTCGCCGGTATAGGAATGGATCGTGGTCATGAACCCGTGGTCGATCCCGATCGCGTCGTTGATGGCCTTGACCACCGGCGACAGACAGTTGGTGGTGCAGGAGGCGTTGGAAACCACCAGATCGTCAGCCGTCAGAACGTCATGGTTCACACCGTAAACGATGGTCTTGTCGGCATTGGCCCCCGGCGCCGAGATCAGCACCCGCTTCGACCCGTTCTCCAGATGCTTCGCCGCATCGTCGCGTTTGGTGAAAAAGCCGGTGCATTCCAGCGCGATATCCACATTACCCCAGGGCAATTTGGCCGGATCGCGCTCGGCCGTCACCTTGATCGGGCCGCGGCCCACATCCAGCGTGTCACCGTCCACGGTCACCGTGTGCGGGAAACGGCCATGGACCGAATCGAAACGCAGCAGGTGCGCATTCATTTCCACCGGACCCAGATCGTTGATGGCAACCACCTCGATATCTGTGCGGCCGGATTCGATGATCGCGCGCAGAACGTTACGACCGATACGGCCGAAACCGTTAATTCCTACTTTGATAGCCATGGTATTCTTCCCTTTTAGTTAGCCAACAGATCGCGCGCGGCCTGCGCCGTCGCCTCTGCGGTAATTCCGAATTTTTCATAGAGCTGACCAGCCGGCGCCGAGGCTCCGAAACCTGTCATACCGATAAACCGGCTGTTGTCACCAAGGATTTTGCCCCAGCCCTGTTCGATCATTGCCTCGACACCCACACGCGGGGCGCTTCCCAGCACCGAGGCGCGGTAATCATCATCCTGCGCCGCGAACAGCTCGAAACAGGGGGCCGAGACCACAGCGGCCCGGATTCCCTCTTTCGCCAGCAGGTCGGCAGCCGCCATCGCGATTTCCACGTCGGAACCGGTGGCGACCAGCGGCACATCCCGCGCCCCCGCCCCC
>CAZDLV010000008.1:0-27136 GCA_964506345.1 uncultured Rhodobacterales bacterium
GCGGGCAAGGCACGCAAGATTTGGTATAGCAACAAGGTTCACGCCGATGCTGCCGACGACCTGCGCCAGATCGTGACGGCGCAGGCCGGACAGGCCGCCGGTCCGGTGGTGTTCAAGGCCGACGCGATCGAGGACGAGAGTCTGGATGGTGCGTTGCTGTGTCAGAAACTCGGGGTCGAGACGCTGGCGCTGCATTTTCCGGAAAACGCGAAAAGCGGTTTTGCGTTTCTGGCAACAAACCCGAAACCGGGGGCCGAAGCGGGGATAGCGGCGGCACCGGCGTTGCTGGATATTCTGCAACGTGGGCGCAAGCCCGCCGACGACGGCGGGCCTAGCTGGCGTCGCGCGGTTTTCTGGACGGCGCTGATTGCTTTGCTGGTGTTTCTTGCGTGGCCTGTGCCGCTGAGGATTTCCAGCACCGGACAGACAATCGCAGCCAGTTCGACAACGGCGGCGTTGCCGACGCCGGCGTATCTGGTCGACTCGCTCGTGCGTCCGGGTGATCTGGTTACCAAGGGGCAAAAGATTGCCTCGTTCCGCTCTCCCGAACTGGAACAGCAAAAAGCCGAAGAAGAACTGAACGCAATGGTCGAGCAGATCAACGCACAGGATGCATTGGCCAAGGGAAAATACGCCGAGTTCCAGTTGGCCCAGCAAAGAGGCAATATCGCGACGCTCCGGCTCGAACAGATCTCGGCCAAGATTGACAAGTTGACGGTGACCGCGCCGGTGGATGGCCGGATTACCGATGCACTGCCGCTTGGAATGCGTGGTCGTTTTGTCCAGGCTGGCATGACGGTAGCCGAAATTCAGGACAGCCCGGATTTCGACCTGTTGATCGAGGTTGCGGGGCTGGACGCGCCGCTGATCAGGCTTGGTCAAACGGGTCTGGTGTATTTCCGCGGGATAAGCGACGAGATTTATCAGGTCAGCGTGATTTCGGAACCGGTGCTGCGGCAACGTCCGAACGGTGGGAAAACCTATCTTGAAATGCGGGTGCGGGTGACCGGCGGCGACCAGACAAAACTGCTGGTCGGGTTGTCCGGCTTTGCCAAAATCGAAGTGGGGCAGGAGCCGAACATTCTGGCGCTAACCCGTTATGCGGTAGAATATGTTAGGTTGTTTTTATGGAAATACCTTGGCTTGCACGCCTGAATACGGTCGATTTGCAATGTTCGGCCGACCGCGACCAGATGCACTATCTGGCGCATGACCGTGCGACCGGAAAAATTTACCGTGTTTCAACCGAAATTGCCCGCGCCGTTGCCTATTGCAAGCAGATTGGCAAAAATACCGATGCCGCGACCGTGGACAAGGACCATCTGAAAGCCGCTTTCGGTTTTTTGGGTAGCCTGCAAAATATGCACAAGTCGGAACTTTCGCGCAAGCCGCCCTTTAATCCCCTGTTTATAAACGTGGAACTGTTCGAAGTCGGCCCCTTTCAACCCACCTTGAAACCATTGGCCACGTTCTGGGTTGGCCCTGCGTACTGGATGGTATTATTTGGGTTGGTTGCGACGGCCTTCTTTCTGGGCAGTTGGAGCGACTGGGAAATCCTCGGGGTGTTCAAGAATATTTTTTCCCTTGGTGCGATTGCGACATTCGCGGTTGTCGCGCCACTACTGAAAATCCTGCACGAACTGGGCCATACCCTTGCGGCGACCCGTTTCGGGGTGCGCGTCCGGAAAACCGGGCTTTATCTGATCGGGCTGTATCCAATGCCCTATGTCGATTGCACCGATGCCGACCTGAGCGCCACCCGCAACCAGCGGATTATTATCAGTCTGGCCGGATTGATGACCGATATACTGGTTGCTTTGATAGCCTTTATTGCGTGGCATTTCGTCGAAGGAAGTTTTCTGAAAACCCTGTTGGGCAATATATTTATGTTCAGTTCGATCAACTCGGTTCTTTTCAACGCCAATCCGCTGGTGAAACTGGACGGTTATTATGCCTTTGCCGACTGGCTGGGCATTCGCAATATGTATACCGAAGCCAGCCGGAATTTCCGTGGTTTCCGGCGCAAGGTCATGACCTTTGGTAAAGACGGTTTTTTCCCGCCCGACCGGCGCGCAAAAATTCTGAGCGTGTATTCGTTTGGTTCGGTATTGTACCGGATTAACATGATTGCCGGTATTCTGTGGGTCATGCTGCCGAAGTATTTCGGACTCGGGTCGGTATTGGCGATATGGGGGGGGTATATGATGTTTGTTTCGCCGCTGGTCAAAGGCTCGCCGGCGCAGGGCAAGAAGAAGGCCGGAACCGGTCTGTTCTGGCTGCTGTTGGTTGTCGGGATATCCAGCGGTCTTGTTTTTGTCAAAGTTCCCTTTCGCGTGGTAATCCCCCTTCAGGTCGATGTCGTGAACCGCTACAGTTTGCAAACCAGCGCACCCGGGTTCATGGCATTTCGCGCGCCCGAGGGGACAGTGAAGGCTGGGGATGTGTTGCTTATACAGCGAAACCCCGATCTGGGCGATTTGCGCCGCCTGCAAACCGGCCAGCTGGCGGTTGCCCAATACGCTGCGGATGCGATCAGTGGCGCGGACCCCACCGGCGCGATCGTTGCGGCGGAACGTCTGAAAGCGTCGCAAACCCGGCTGGACCTGACCAACACCAAGACCGGAAACCTTACGGCCACGGCGAACTCGGACGGGTATTTTTCACCGGACTATGTGCGAAAGGTTGGCGAGTTTCTGCCCGACGGTGCAACATTTGGCGCAATTTTTCCGGATGCCGATATAGCCTATCTAACCGGCAACTTTCCCGAACGATACGTCGAAAAATTCCAGAGCACGCTACCGACGGCGGAAATCCGGATAAACGGGGCATTTCCCGACGCATCGGTCGTTCGGTCGTTCGATCTTGTGCAGACTATTTCGATCGACCGGGAAACCGGCGCGCGCACCTATCGTCTGTCGATGCTGGTTTCCGGCTCGCCGGTCCGCCTGAAAGACGCGAATATGTACGTCAAGCTGACCTTCCCGAGCGAACCGTTATACAGACACTTGCAATTCTTTGCCGCCGGTCTGGTGCAAAAATTCCGCGAGGCCAAGTTGAAACAGAACTAGCGTTTCGCCGCCCGCACCTCGTGTTCCAGCACATCCAGAAACCGCGAACGGTCGGCTTTGCCGAAGGGCTTGCCGCCGCCCTGACGAAAGGGGTCGGCCTCGCGCAGGTCGGCCATCAGGTCGCGCATGGCCAGCTGGTGGCCGATGTTGGCGGGCGTGAACACCTCGCCGTTGTGGCGCAGCGCGCGGGCGCCGGCCTCGATACATTTCGCCGCCAACGGGATGTCGCCGGTGATGCAGATATCGCCTTTGCCGATCCGGCCGGCAATCCACATGTCGGCCACGTCCGGACCGTCCGGCACCACGACGGTTTCGACCAGCGGGTGCGGGTTGGGCCGTAATCCGCCGTTGGACACGATATAGACCTTCAGCCTGTGCCGGTCGGCGACGCGCAGGGTCTCGTCCTTCACGGGGCAGGCGTCGGCGTCGATATAGATTGCGGTCACGGGATTTCCTCGATTGCCAAATGCGGAATTGGCGCCCATCATAGCGCCAATCCACTGTTTAGAAAGGCCCTGCAATGACCGATTTTTCCAGAACCCGCGCCATGTTCGAAATGCCCGAGGGGCTGGTCTATCTGAACGGCAATTCCCTCGGCCCGTTGCCGGTTGCGGCCAAGGTCCGTGTCGCCGAAGTGGTGGCGGACGAGTGGGGCAAGTTGCTGATCACCGGCTGGAACAAGGCGGGCTGGATGGCGCGTTCGCGCAGTCTCGGCGACCGGATCGGGCGGTTGATCGGTGCGCCGGAGGGAACGGTGATTGTCGGGGACACACTGACGATCAAGGTCTATCAGGCGATTTCGGCGGCGCTGGAACTGCGCCCCGACCGGCGGGTGATCCTGTCCGACAGCGGCAATTTCCCGACCGACCTATATATGGCGCAAGGGTTGATCGGGACGCTCGGCGACGGCTACGAACTGAAGGTGGTCGCGCCCGAGGATGTTGCCGGTGCGCTGGATGAAACCGTGGCCGTTCTGATGCTGACCGAGGTGGACTACCAGACCGCCCGCAAACACGACATGGCGGCGTTGACGGCCAAGGCCCATGCGGTTGGTGCGCTGACCGTCTGGGACCTGGCCCATTCCGCGGGGGCGGTGCCGGTGGATGTGACGGCAGCAGGGGCGGATTTCGCGGTCGGCTGCACCTACAAATACCTGAACGCCGGACCGGGCGCGCCCGCGTTCGTCTATGTCGCGCCGTATTTGCAGGATGCCGTGCGGCCCGCGCTTTCCGGCTGGCTGGGGCACGAGGCACCCTTTGCCTTCGATCTCGACTATCGTCCCGACGCGGGCATCAACCGGATGCGCATCGGTACTCCGCCGGTGATCGCCATGGCCGCGCTTGAGGCGGCGCTGGATGTCTGGGACGGCGTGGATATGGGCGGCGTCAGGGCGCAATCGACCGCACTGTCCGAAATGTTTATCCGCGAAGTCGAGGCCCGCTGCCCCGAAGTCACCATCGCCTCGCCGCGCAATCCGGCGGAGCGCGGCGCCCATGTGGCCCTGCGCCACCCCGAGGGCTATGCCGTGATGCAGGCATTGATCGCGCGCAATGTGATCGGGGATTTCCGCGCCCCGGATGTGATGCGTTTCGGCTTTACGCCGCTGTATCTGGATGAAAACGACGTGCGGCACGCGGTCGATGTGCTGGCCGATGTGCTGGACAACCGCCTGTGGGACCGGCCGGAGTATCGGGCGAAAGCGGCGGTGACATAGGTGCGCTTACTCGTCCCCCACCTTGCCCCGCAATGCCTTCACCTGCGCCCGCTGTTTTTTCCCCTCCAGCCGCCGCCGTTTTGACGCCAGCGTCGGGCGGGTCTTGATGCGGCGTTTGGGGCGCACCAGTGCCTGCCGGATCAGGGTGGCGAGCTTTTCCTCGGCTTCTTCGCGGTTGCGGGACTGCACGCGGTGTTTCTCGGCAGTGATGATGATTGCGCCCTCCTTGGTCCAGCGCCGCCCTGCCAGCCGTTTAAGCCGCACCTTGACGTCGGGTGCCAGATTGGGGGAACGCGCCGCCTCGAAGCGCAGTTCCACCGCCGTCGAGACCTTGTTGACGTTCTGCCCGCCGGGGCCGGAGGCGCGCATGAAACTCTCGGTCAGTTCCCAGTCCTCGATGGTGATATCGTCGTTGATGCGGATCATGGCCGCAAACTACAGGGTCGGGCGCGCGTGGGGAAGGGCTGGTGGCGGATTTTGCGTTGGGGTAGGGTGACGGAATGGAAAACCGCTGGATCGTTACCCCCTCGTTTTTTGAATCTCCGGAGCCGGATTTGTGCCTGATTGCCCCGAAAGGGGCGGTGGTGAACCGGCCGGATATTTCCGGTCGCACGTTTCCCGAACTGGCACGGCGGCATGCGCCCATTCGCGTATTTGTTCGCGAGACCCTGCAACAGGGCGCGCGGCCTGTCTCGCTGGTCGGGGATTGTTGCGGCGCGATTCCCGTGTTGGCCGGATTGCAGGGCGAAGGTATCGCGCCCACGCTCGTCTGGTTCGATGCGCATGGGGACTTCAACACGCCGCAGACCTCGCCGTCGGGGTTTCTTGGCGGGATGCCGCTGGCGATGATATCGGGGCGCGGATGGCAGGATTTGTGCGCGGCCGACGGGCTGAAACCGTTGGCGGATCAGGATATTGTGCTGGTCGGTGCGCGTGATCTGGACCCGTTGGAAACGGAGCTTCTGGCAGCATCGGGCGTGCGGCAAGTCACGCTGGCAGAACTGCCGGATATCGATGGTCCGGTGCATTTACATTTCGACACCGATCTGGTGACCGCAGCGGAGTGCGCCGCGTTCAACTATCCCGTGGCGGGCGGGCCGTCAGCGGCAGAAATAAAGGCGGTGTTCGGGCGCATGGCGGTGCAGGCCGATGTGCGGGCGGTGTCGGTTTCCGGCTGGACCGGCGCGCGCGATACAGACGGTTCCGCGGCGCGGCTGTTTGCCGATGTGCTGGCTGTCTTCGGGGCCGATTATCAGGCGTAGGTTTTCGCATGCAGCCGGTCGGGCCGCTCAAGGTGCGGCGTGCTGGCGAATTGCGTCAGGTGCAGCCCGTCATTGCGCAAGGCAAAGCGGTGGACCGAGGTATGGGCAACCGACAGGAACAGCTTGCTCTTGCCCGGAATATCGAGGTCCAGCGCCATGGTGGCAAGCGTGGAAATGACACCGGTCGAGGTGACAAGCAAGGTGCGCCCGTCCTGCCGCGCGACATCGGCCAGCGCGGCGGTGATGCGGGCGCGGAAGGCCTCGTAACTCTCCAGCCCGTCGCGGATTTCGCCGTTGCGCCATGCGGTCAGAATTTTCGGCAGATGGGCGATGAATTCCGGTTCCGAGGTCGGCCACGGCACCCCGTGCGTCTGTTGCAAACTTTCGGCAAGACCGAAATAGTCCATTTCGTTCAGGCGTTCGTCGGTGAGGTGCGGCACGTCCAGCCCGACGGATTGTGCCGTCTGGATTTGCCGGTTCATGGCACCGGAAATCACGCGGTCATAACCGTGCGAGGCGCGGATATGTTCGCCCAGCCAGCGCGCCTGCTGGTGGCCGAGGTCCGACAGGCTGTCATAGCTGGCCTCGTCCGTCGCTCCGGTTTGCGCCTGCCCGTGGCGGATCAGGGTGATTTCGGTCATGGTGCTTCTTTCGTTAGAAAGGGCCGCTCCGCAATGCAGAACGGCCCAGACCTGAGTTTGGAGGTGGCCAAAGCCGGAACGGGTCCGATCGGCCGGATGTCTGCCCAGAGGGGGCTGCCCCTCTAGATTTTCACCCCGCGAATAACCTTGACCTGCTGCTCCAATTTCCCAATAGACATTGGCACCTCCTTTCTGATTGTTGTCGATGAAAGAATCATGCCACGACTTTCCGGAAACGCAAAGGATTTTTTCAGGTGGCCGCGCGCCAGCGGTTGACAGCCACCCGAAACGGGATCAGTGCGATGGCGGCCAGCGTCAGTTTTACCATGAAATCCGCAGATCCGAGGCTGACCCAAAGCGGCACCTCCGGCCCGAACCCCAGCAAAGGCAAGGTGCCGTTGGCCCATGACACGTCGTTTGCCGGTTCGATGAACGTAAGCGCCGAGGAAAACGCGATGGTGAAAAACAGCGCTGTGTCCAGTGACGATCCGATTAACGAAGATACCAGCGGCGCGCGCCACCATGATCCGTTTCGCAGACGGTCGAAAACATAGACGTCCATCATCTGGGCGCTCAGGAACGCGATGCCGGATCCGAGTGCGATGCGCAACGTGACCGCCGGACCGGTTTCCAGCATGATCTGCGTGCCGACCAGCGATGAAATGATGCCGACGACAAAACCGGCAAAGATTACCTTGCGGGCCTGCGACGGGCCGAACAGGCGGTTCATCAGGTCGGTGACCAGAAAGGCGAAGGGATAGGTAAACGCGCCCCATGTCAGCCAGTTGCCGAAGAGGAATTGCACGAGGATGTTGGAGGCGACAACGACTGTTGCCATGGCGAGGACGCCAATCAGGGTATAACGTTTCATTCTGTATTCCGTTTTTTATAGAAGGAGCGGTGACTTCGTTTCGATGAGGGGCAGCCTATAGGCGTAGTTTTTGCCTCAGGCAAGCAGTTTTTGTGCCACGGCGTCCAGCGCCATGGAGTAACCTTCGGTGCCGTGACCGGCGATAACCGTGTCCGCGGCAAGTTCGACATAGGACACATGCCGGAACGGTTCGCGTTCCTTGGGGTTGGAGATATGCAGTTCCACAATCATCCCGTCGAAGGCGCGCAGCGCGTCGAGGATGGCGACCGAGGTGTGGGTATAGGCACCGGCGTTGATGATGATCGCAACGCAGGTTTCGCGCGCTTCCTGTATCCAGTCGACCAGATCGCCCTCGTGGTTCGATTGCCGGCAATCCAGCGCAAAGCCGAGGGTTTCGGCGTGGGTGCGGCTGCGCTCCTCGATATCCGACAGAGTATCGTGCCCGTAAATCTCCGGCTCGCGCTGGCCGAGCAGGTTCAGGTTCGGGCCGTTCAGGAGCATGATGGTTTTCGACATGTCGGCGTGCCTTTGCTGTTTGGCCGGACCATAGCGCGAGGGGCGGGGGATTCCTAGTCGGCGTAATAAACCTCGACCTCGGTCGGCGCGTCGAGGATGGCGCGGATCGGGGCCTCGGTGGCGGGGCCTTCAAGAAGGGCCGTTTCAAGGGCGGCTTTCTTTTCGACGCCGGTAATCAGTAAATACAGGTGGCGACTGGCGCGCAGGACCGGCGCGGTCAGGGTCAGGCGCGGTTCGGGTGCGTGCATGGGCAGCAGGACGGCATCGGTGTCGCCCAGAGCCTCGGCCAGATTGTCGGCCCCGGGAAACAGGCTGGCGGTGTGCATGTCCGCCCCCATGCCGAGGACGCAGACATCCAGCGGCAGCGCGGCGCGAATGCCGTCTTCAAGTTTTTTTATTACGGATTCCGCCTGTTCGGCAACCGCGTACAACGGGACGAGATGCGCCGCGGCAGCACGGTTCTGCAACAGGGTTTCGCGCAGCAATCGGGTGTTCGAGCGTGCCGAGGTTTCGGGGACGAAGCGCTCGTCCGTCAGCAAAACATGCACCTTGGTCCAGTCGATGTCGGCTTGCGAAAGCAGGCGCAAGAACGGGGCAGGGGTTGTGCCGCCCGGCACAGCGAGTGTGGCCTGCCCGGAATCACCAAGGGCCTGCTCCAGGTTTTCCGCTACGTCTTCGGCAAGGTTTTCCATCAATGTATCGCGGTCGGGAAATTCCAGAAAGTAAGGCATAGGATGGTCCTTTTTCGGTGACAGACGCGGCTTGTGACCCCCTTAAATATCGCCCGATGCATGAATGCAAGAAGGCAACGGGTTATTACACGCACGAACTGTTGAATTAACATTTCCAATGATTACTGTATTGCTGTACGTCAGTAACACCAAGGAAACCGGCGTGGCTGTCGCGCGCGCCAATAATCAGGAGAATCGTCATGAACAAAAACGAAGGAAGTGTCGATCGCGTTTTGCGTATCGTTCTGGGTCTGGCTTTGCTGGCTTATGCCTTGCTCAAACCGGACGCACCCTATGCCGTCTGGGGCTGGATCGGTGTTATCCCGCTGGTTACCGGTTTGATCGGCTGGTGTCCGATTTACCGTATTTTCGGGATTAAAACCTGCAAAATCAAGGATTCCTGACCAACATTCCGTCGGGCGATTCACCGCCCGGCGCCTATAGCCAGTCGCGCAATATCGCAACCAGCGGTTTGTCGGCTGGCGGCATGGGGTAGTCCCGCAAAGCGTTCGGACGCACCCATTTCAGTTCCTGCCCCTCTTTCGGCTGCGGTGTGCCTTGCCATTTGCGACAGGCAAATACCGGCATCAGCAAATGGAAATCCTCGTAAGCATGCGAGGCGAATGTCAGTGGCGCCAGGCAACTGGCCCAAGTATCTATTCCCAATTCTTCCTGTAGTTCGCGGATCAGGGCGTGTTCCGGTGTTTCACCGTCCTCGATCTTGCCGCCGGGAAACTCCCACAGGCCGGCCATGGATTTTCCGGCGGGCCGTCGGGCCAGCAATACCCGCCCGTCCCTGTCGATAAGGGCCACTGCCGATACCAGAACCATTTTCATGACCGGTAATCCGCATTGATCGTGATATAGGCGTGCGTAAGATCGCAAGTCCAGACCGTCGCCGATCCTTGTCCGACCCCCAGATCGACGGTTACGCGCAAATCCCGGGCTTTCATATAGGCGGCGCCGTCCTCTTCGCGGTAACCGGGGGCGACCCAGCCGTTTTCGGCCACAAGGATATTGCCGAAACGGATCGACAAGCGGTCGCGGTCGGCTTCTTCGCCGGCTTTGCCGATGGCGGCAACGATTCTGCCCCAGTTGGGGTCTTCACCGGCAAAGGCGGTTTTGACCAGCGGCGAGTTTGCTATCGATAACCCGACGGTTTTCGCCGCCCGGTCGCTTTCGGCACCGTTCACGGTGATTTCAACGAATTTTGTGGCACCCTCGCCGTCGCGCACGACCTGGTGCGCCAGATCGCGCATGACTCCGTGCAGTGCGGTGGCGAACGCGGTCGCGCGGGGATCGTCCGATGTGGTGATGGCGGCCATGTCGGACCGGCCCGTCGCACACACAACCAGCGAATCCGAGGTCGAGGTGTCGCTATCCACCGTGATGCAGTTAAACGTCGTTTCCACGTTGGCCGAAACCATTCCTTGCAACACGTCCTGCGAAATTTTGGCGTCCGTAAAAATGAACACCAGCATTGTCGCCATGTCCGGCGCAATCATGCCGGACCCTTTGGCGAAGCCGGCGATTTTAACGGGGGTTCCTTCCAGAACGATCTCGACCGCCGCGCCTTTGGCATAGGTGTCGGTGGTCATGATGGCCTGCGCCGCTTGTGCAGCGCCGGTTTCATCCAGCCCCTTGCGCAGGTCGGCAAGTTTGGCGGTGATGCGCGCGGTTGGCAACGGTTCCCCGATCACGCCGGTCGAGGCAACGAAAACATTGTGCGGCGGAATATGCAGGGTTTCGGCGACAGCTTCGGCGGTGGCGCGCACGCCTTCCATTCCTGCATTCCCGGTAAAGGCATTGGCATTGCCCGAATTGACGATAATCGCCACCCCGTCGCCACCGGTTTCGCCTGCGAGGTTTTCCTGACACCACAGAACCGGCGCGGCGCGGGTTTTGGATCGCGTGAAGGCCCCTGCTACCGCGGTGCCTTCGTCCAGAGCGGCCAGCATGACATCCAGCCGCCCCTGATATTTTACGTTGGCCTCGACCGCGGCAAAGCGCACGCCCTTGATGACCGGCAGGTCGGGAAAACCGCCTGCCGGTGCCAGTGGTGAAACCGGGATCGAGCCAGCCATTGTATACCCTCCGGCTACTGTTTCAGCAGGTCCAGGTTACGCATGGCAGCCGGATCTACGCCGTCGGTATTCGTCGTGATCGTTGCCCCTTCACGCAGTTTGGCAATTTTTGCCTCGAGCGCTGCCGACTGGATTTGTTTGGTCAACTGGTCCTTCATTTCGTCCATTGTCGGCGCAGGTTTCGTGCGTTCGTCGTTCAGCTTGATAACATGCCAGCCGAACTGGGTCTGGACAGGGGCCGAAATCTCGCCGACTTTCATGGCTGTTACAGCCGTTTCGAATTCCGGGACCATCGTTCCGGCACTGAACCAGCCCAGATCGCCACCGTTGGGGCCGGACGGGCCGGTGGATTTCTGTTTTGCCAGTTCGGCGAAATCCGCGCCGTCGTTCAGATCCTTGACGATGGCCTTGGCCTCGTCCTCGGTCGCCACCAGAATGTGGCTGGCGTTGTATTCCTGCACCGGTGGCATGGCGGCAACAGCTTTGTCATAGGCGGCTTTCAGTTCGGCATCGCCCGGCCCGCCCTGCAACATGGTATCGATGGCAGACGCGGCGCGCAGTGCCCGCGCTTCGTTTTCAAGCGCCAGTTTCATTTCCAGCGTTTCCTTGGTGACGGTCGCACCCAGCAGGGTCTGGTCGATCAACTGGTTCAGGATGCCCTGGAACAGGACATCGTCCGGGGCCGACAGGTATTGTTGCGGCAACTGTGTGCGCAGCAGGATAACATGGCCCATCGTGATGTCGGTGCCGTTGACAGTTGCCAGAACAGTTGACGCATCTACGTTGACTGCCGGCGTCGTCGTCGGTGCCGGTGTGGTGGAATCCTGCGCCAGAACCGGCCCGCTCGTCAGAGCTGCAAGTCCGGCGATCGCGCCGGCTTTCAATAGATTGCGCATATTGGAACTGCTGTTCATATTAAAACTCCTGTTATCGGGCCAAAAGGCCGCTTTTTATCCGGTTGCCCTGCCTTGCCCGACGGGCTGGCGTTGACACTGCCATGCGCGCCGCTTACATCGAAAACGATCCTTCCGGTGCTGGCGGCTGCCCGAATCCATTTACGCATTCGCGGCCACCTAAACAAGCACCATAGTCGTTATTGACAACGACGAAGCAAGGCAACAAGGCTGATCGGCGCAATCCGGCTGGCGCAAGTGGAAGAAAGACGGGTATTTATGCTGGGTGTAAGTGCAATTGCCAAAAAGGTTTTTGGTACTCCGAACGATCGAAAAATCAAGTCTGTCAGACCGCTCGTGGCCAGAATCAATGCGCTGGAACCCGAATTCCAGGCGCTTTCGGACGATGAAATCAAGGCCAAGACGCAGGAATTCCGTGACCGTATCGCCGGCGGCGAGCCGCTGGACGACCTGCTGCCCGAAGCCTTCGCGAACGCGCGCGAGGCAGCGGTGCGTACGCTGGGCCTGCGTCCGTTCGATGTGCAGTTGATTGGCGGTATTTTCCTGCATCGCGGTGATATCGCCGAGATGAAAACCGGCGAGGGTAAAACCCTGATGGCGACGTTGCCGGTGTATCTGAATGCGCTGACCGGGCGTGGTGTGCATGTGGTTACGGTCAACGACTATCTGGCCAAACGTGACGCCGAATGGATGGGAATCGTTTATGATTTTCTTGGTGTTTCCTGGGGCGTTGTTGCGCCGGGCATGTTCGAGGAAGACAAAAAGGCCTCTTACGATGCCGATGTAACCTATGCCACGAACAACGAACTGGGATTCGATTACCTGCGCGACAACATGAAATCCAACCTTTCCGAGATTTTGCAGCGCGACCACTATTTCGCGATTGTGGACGAGGTCGATTCGATCCTGATCGACGAGGCCCGCACGCCACTGATTATTTCCGGCCCGACCGAGGACAAGTCGGATCTTTACATCACCATCGACCGGCTGGTGCCGGAGATGACCGAAGAACATTACGAACTGGACGAGAAAACCCGCACCGCAACTTTGACGGAAGAGGGTAACGACTACATGGAGGCCAAGCTGACAGATGCAGGCCTGCTGCCCGACGGCCAGTCGATGTATGACCCGGAAAGTGCAACTATCGTTCACCATGTAACGCAGGCTCTTTTGGCGCACGCCCTGTTCAAACGTGACAAGGACTACATTGTACGCGGCGACGAGGTTATGTTGATCGATGAATTTACCGGCCGCATGATGACCGGCCGCCGTTTGTCCAACGGGTTGCATCAGGCGATCGAGGCCAAGGAAGGCGTGACCATCCAGCCGGAAAACGTCACGCTGGCGTCGGTAACATTCCAGAACTATTTCCGCCTGTACGACAAACTGGCCGGCATGACCGGCACCGCTTTGACCGAGGCCGAGGAATTCGGCGACATCTATAACCTCGGTGTTGTCGAGGTGCCGACGAATTTGCCGATCGCGCGCGAAGACGAACACGATCGTGTTTACCGTTCGGCTGCAGAAAAATATGCGGCCATCGTCGGGGAAATCAAGGCGGCGCACGAAAAAGGCCAACCGACGCTGGTTGGAACCACCTCGATCGAAAAATCCGAACATATTTCGGAATTGTTGAAAAAAGAAGGTGTGCCGCACAATGTTCTGAACGCCCGCTATCACGAAAAAGAAGCGGAGATTATCGCCATGGCCGGTGTGCCCGGCGCGGTAACCATTGCCACCAACATGGCCGGTCGCGGTACCGATATCCAGTTGGGCGGCAATCTTGATATGCGAATTGTCAACGAGATCGAGGCCGCCGGCGACGATGCCGACCCCGCCGCGATTCGCGAACGTTTGCAAGCGGATGTCGCCGAGGGCAAGGAAAAGGCGTTGGCGGCGGGCGGTCTGTTTGTTCTGGCCACCGAGCGGCACGAAAGCCGGCGCATCGACAACCAGCTGCGCGGTCGCTCCGGCCGTCAGGGCGACCCGGGGCGCACCGTATTTTTCCTGTCGCTCGAAGACGATCTGATGCGGATTTTCGGCTCGGACCGGC
This sequence comes from uncultured Rhodobacterales bacterium, assembly GCA_964506345.1. Lineage (GTDB taxonomy): Bacteria > Pseudomonadota > Alphaproteobacteria > Rhodobacterales > Rhodobacteraceae > NORP23. The sequence continues at coordinate 13,855 of CAZDLV010000008.1, forward strand.
TGGATAAAATGCTGTCGCGTCTGGGTATGGAAGAAGGCGAAGCCATCGTTCACCCGTGGGTCAACAAGGCGCTGGAACGCGCGCAGTCCAAAGTCGAGGCCCGCAACTTCGATCTGCGCAAAAACGTTCTGAAATACGATGATGTCATGAACGAGCAGCGCAAAATGATTTTTGGTCAGCGGCGCGAGATTATGGAGGCCGACGACGTTTCCGACACAATCAAGGAAATGCGTCACGACGTTGCGGACGAATTGATCGCGCGGCACATTCCGCCCAAGGCCTATCCCGAACAGTGGGATGTCGAAGGCCTGCGTGACGAGATTCGCACGGTTTTCGATCTGGACCTGCCCGTTGTCGAATGGGCCGGCGAAGAGGGTGTGGACGACGAAATCATGACCGACCGCCTGTATGCCGAGATCGACAAGGCGATTGCGCAGAAAGTTGCAAAATACGGCACCGACACCATGCGGCAGGTTGAAAAGCAGATTCTGTTGCAGGTTATCGACAGAAGCTGGCGCGAGCATCTTATCACGATGGAACATCTGCGTTCGGTTGTGGGTTTGCGCGGGTATGCCCAACGTGATCCGCTTAACGAGTACAAAACCGAGGCCTTTACCCTGTTCGAGCGGCTTCTGGACGATCTGCGTAATACAGTGACCACACAAATGGCGCATGTCCAGATTATGACGCAGGAAGAACAGCAGGCAATGATCGCGCAGATGCAGGCCGCCGCTGGCCAGCAGGCCGGTGATATGGCGCCGGGCGCGCCCGCACCGGAATCGGTGCGACCTGTTACCGTGGATGTTTCGAAATTGCCGGCAGGTGTCGATCCGGAAAATCCCGAAACCTGGTCCAAACTGTCACGCAACGATCCGTGTCCATGCGGTTCCGGCAAGAAATACAAGCATTGCCACGGCAAGGCCTGACCGAATCGGATCGGGATTACAATCGGCTGTGCGGGGTTCTTGATGTGATTCCCGTGCAGACGCGCAAATTGGCTGACATTTATCCGGAAACTAACGCGCTACATCTGGACAAAACCCGCTTGTAGTGTGGCAAATGTAGCAGGGGTGTTACGAAAATGCTGCATTGATTGGACAAGAGTGCCGGTTACCTGTATTTTTCCTGTGAACAACCGGAATTTTCAGTTTATAGTTAACGCATTAGGTGTAGTATCGGTTTCGACTTTTGTTGCTTTTGACACTTTGAAGGGTGGACACGGTGTTTTCTGACGATCGCTTTATGACGCTGGCTACGGGGCTGGTTCTGGCCATTGTGGTGGGCACACTGGTCCAGAAAAGTGACTCGGTGATGGCCTTTTTCGGATCCGCCGACAGCAAAGTTACCGAGAGCGACCAATTTACCGTTCGCGCAGGCAGGGACCAGAATCTTGATGTTCTGGCCAATGATACGCTTGGCGGCACGGTGGTTATTTCAACCCCGCCCACCTGCGGCACGACGACCACCAATCCGGACGGTTCCATCGGCTATTCCGACTCGGGGTCTTGCGAGGGGCAGGTTACGTTTGCCTATTGTGTGGAAAACGGTGATGTCTGCAAGGAAACCGAAGTAACCCTGAGCGTCATTAATTCCGGCACGTCGGTTCCGGTCGTTGCCGAGGCAAAACCGGCAGATGCGACGACGGCCGCAAATTCGCCAGCGTCGGCTGGCTCGACATCCGGGGTGTCTTCCTCTTCTTCAACAGATGCCGCACCGCTGGTTGTTGCCTCCGTTCCGCAAGCCAATGACCGGTTGGTGCCCAAGCAAATCCTTGTTCAAAACGACACCGGGGATACTGCGGTTGTCGGGTTTGGCAATGCAAACGCCCCGACATTGTTCGCGCCGGATATGCAGGAATTGATCCAGCCGCAGGAAACCGTGGACACGTTGCGCCGTAGTGTTGCCGCGGTTGCGCCGTCGAAAATATCGCAAGACAGCAATATTACAGCGCAATCCAGTGCCGCGATGTCCTCGCAGGTCGGGATTAGCGGGCAGAGCCTGCAGGCGGCTGCATCCGCTGTTTCGGACAGTGCGCCGGTTATCGCATTCGCATCGCCGTCGCGCCCCGCTTATGGAAGTGCTCCGGCGCTGGCGCCTGCACAACAGGCCAATACGCGAGTCGTGCGTGCGCCGGATGTTGTTGCCACGGTCCCTGCCGGTTTCACCCTGGCCAATACGACGACCCAAAACGACCCTGTGTCGATTACCGATAGCACCGACAGGGTTGCGAAACTGGTGGCCAGTGTTGCTCCGTCAGCGCAAAATCCGGCCACGCCGCCTGAAAACGTCGATACACGCAGCGCCGACGCCGGCAAAGTCCCGGTTTCCGCCGCCGGACTGTCCGACAGCGCCGACGTTGTTGTCGAAATGGCGGCACAGATCATTTTGCCGGATGCACAGCTTGTCCAGTCTGTTGACCGGTCCGAGGCGGTGACTCCGGAAGTGGCGCAGTTGCTGAGCGACAAAAACTTTACGGCCGATCTGGCGCCTTCGCAGCCGCCGGAATCGCAAAATGTACAGGTTGCTTCGTTGCCGGCGTCCGACACAGTTACATCAATTCCCGCAAGTCCCGAAGCCGCATTGACCTGCGATGTCCAGATGAACACGACAGCACGTCCGGGTGCCGAGATCTCGATTTTTGTTTCCTCGCCGTGCCACGCCGGCAAGATCGTTACCATCACCCATTCCGGCCTGTCGTTTACAGCCTACATGGATGACAAAGGCATCTATTCGGCCGACGTCCCCGCGCTGACGGAGATGGCCGCCGTCGAGGCGTCGTTCAAAGACGGGAAATCCGCGCAGGCGCAGGTTCAGGTACGCGATGCCGGCAGCGTTGAACGTGTCGCCATTGTTTGGTCTGTTCCGGTGAGTATCGGCCTTCACGCCTATGAAAACGGGGCGAAGGGCAACGAGGGCGGGCATGTATGGGCCGGCAATCCGCGCAAATATCGGGATACGCTTATCGGCGGTGGCGGGTTTATCCAGACGCTTGGCGATCCGGCCGTTGTCGGTGGCTCGCTCGCAGAGGTGTATAGCCTGCCGACAAACCGGCTACGCAGACAAACCACGGTCCGGATGGATCTTAGCATCGATGATGCCACGCAGTATTGTGGCCGGACCATGTTGCTGAAAACCATACGGACGCAGAAAAACAACAAGCCGACAGTGCGGTCCTTTAATCTGGCTTTGCCCGATTGCGCCACTGCGGCGAACGGGGTGGTTCTGCAAAACTTTATCGATGCAATCAGCGTAGCGCGGCGTTAATCCAGAAGGCCCGCACTTCTGAAACTGGTGTCGCGGTCTTTGCCGACGATTATGTGATCGTGCAAGATTATCCCCATAACGGACAGCGCCGCGTTGATTCGGTGTGTCATCGAAATATCCGCCTCGGACGGGGTCGGATCGCCGGACGGGTGATTGTGAACCAGTATTAGTGCCGACGCATTCAGTTCGAGCGCGCGTTTTACGACCTCGCGCGGGAACACCGGCACAAAATCCACTGTGCCTTTCGCCTGTTCCTCGTCCGCGATAAGGATGTTTTTCCGGTCGAGGAAGAAAATCCTGAACTGTTCGGTTTCGCGATGCGCCATCGTGGTTTTGCAATAGTGTAGCAAATCGGCCCAGGATGTGAGGGCGTTTGCCCCCATAACTTTTGCCTGTCCCAGACGATGGGCGCTGGCCTCGACTATTTTCAGTTCCTGCACCACGGCTGGCCCGACACCGCGAATTTGCACCAGACGAGCGGCTGGTGCGGATATTACCCTGTTAAAGTCGCCGAAAACCTCCAGCAGGTGCTTGGCCAGCGGTTTGACGTCGCGCCGTGGTATCGCCCGAAAAAGCAACAATTCCAGCAGCTCGTAATCCGCCAGCGCCGCGCCACCGGCGCGCATAAAGCGGTCGCGCAGACGGTCGCGATGGTTGTGAAAATGCGGTTTCACGCCCGGGAAGGCAACAGGGGTGCAATTCTCGGGGTTAAACATGCCTGGTGGCGGTGTCTCGGCAAAATACTGGTCGCTCGGATTTTTCATCCCGCCGAGTTTGTAGCCCCCGGGTTAACATCCGGTTAACCCCAAGTAGGATAGAACTTTCCGGCTGGTGACAAGGTGAATATTTCGCACCCGTTCTGTGTGACTCCCAGTGAATGTTCGAACTGCGCCGACAGTGATTTGTCGCGCGTTACCGCCGTCCAGCCATCCTGCAGAACCTTGGTGTCGTAACGCCCGAGGTTGATCATCGGTTCGATGGTGAAGAACATGCCTTCTTCCAGAACCGGCCCGGTGCCGGGCTTGCCGTAATGCAGGACGTTGGGCGCGGAATGGAACACTTGTCCCAATCCGTGCCCGCAGAAATCGCGAACCACCGACATGCGGTATCCTTCGGCGAATTTCTGGATTGCCGCGCCGATGTCGCCAAATGTATTGCCGGGTTTCACCGCCTCGATCCCCTTCATCAGGGCATCGTGGGTAATGTCGATCAGCCGCTCCGACTTGCGCGACAGTTTTCCGGCCACATACATGCGACTGGTATCGCCGAACCAGCCATCCAGAATGCATGTCACGTCGATATTCAGGATGTCGCCATCCTTCAACCGTTTGTCCGACGGGATCCCGTGGCAAACAACGTGATTGATCGAAATACACGAGGCATGTTGATACCCGCGATAGCCGATAGTGGCCGAAATAGCACCGCGATCCTCGATAAATTTCTGGATCAGGCAGTCGAGTTCCAGCGTGCTGACACCCGGTTTCACATGCGGGATAATCATATCCAGCGTTTCCGCCGCCAGACGACCCGCCTTGCGCATGCCCTCGAAATCGGCATCTTCGTATATCAGGATGCCGTCCCTGTTCAGGTGGCCCCGTGTCTGACCTGCCATGATGCGGGCCTCCTGTTTGTCCAGATTTCCACCTTCTAACGCCATGAGTGGCTAAATGTCTAGCGGCAGTTCGCGTCCGAGGACGATGTGACGGACCGAAATGTTGCCAGCATGACAAATCGCCTCGACACCTGTGTTGCGGGCGGCGTTAAATGCGGTCGCATAGGCCGGGTCGATGTCGCTGGCAAGGGTAAAGCGGGCGCAACCTTCATGCAGCACCAGATACAGCATCACTGAACGATGCCCCGCGCGCACCATACTTGCCAATTCCACCAGATGCTTCGTCCCGCGTTTGGTGACAGAATCGGGAAACTCCGCCAAACTGTTCTGACGCGATAGCGTGACGCTTTTGACCTCGACATAACAATCGGGCAGGGCGTCGCCGCGCAGCAGGAAATCGATCCGGCTGTTTTCACCGTATTTTACCTCGGCGCGTATATCCGTATAGGCGGCAAGGGCGGGAATGGCGCGCGCTTGCAAGGCCTCGGACACCACCTTGTTTGCCATCGCAGTATCGACACATACCAGCGCGTCGCCCGTTTCGACCAGTTTCCAGCTATAGCGCAGCTTGCGTTTCGGGTCGTCGTTCGGCTCCAGCCATACGGTCGCGCCCGCATCTGCCAGTCCCGACATGGAGCCGGGATTGGCGCAATGGGCCGTGGTTTCGGTTCCATCTTCCAGCTTTACGTCGGCCAGAAAACGCTTGTATCGTTTCAACAAGGTTGCGCGGATCAGGGGGCGGTCGAATTCCATGTCTCTGCCTATCGCGCCGCACAGTTGATGACAAGGAGGGCCGTAATGCCAAATCCCACCGCCGCCATGCTGGTAATCGGAGACGAGATTCTGTCGGGACGCACACAGGATACCAACACCGGTTTTCTGGCCGCCAAGCTGACCGACATCGGCGTGGCCTTGCGCGAGGTTCGCGTGGTTGGCGACGAACAGCAGGACATCGTCGATGCGGTCAATGCCTTGCGGCACCGCTACGCTTATGTTTTCACCAGCGGTGGCATCGGGCCGACGCATGACGATATCACCGCCGATGCCATTGCGGCGGCCTTTGGTGTGCCGATTGATGTGCGCGAGGATGCCCGCGCGGTTCTGGCAACGAATTACAGAAATCCCGAGGTTGAACTGAATGCCGCCCGCCTGCGGATGGCGCGCATACCGGACGGGGCGGACCTGATCGACAATCCGGTGTCCAAAGCCCCCGGTTTTCGCATCGGCAATGTACATGTTATGGCCGGCGTGCCGAGCGTGTTTCATGTTATGGTCGCCAGCGTTTTGCCGATGCTGGATCGCGGAAAAGCGCTAATTTCGCTAAGCTTGCGCCTGACTGTGCCCGAAGGCGAATTTGCGGATGAACTTGCGATGTTGGCTGACGCGAATCCCGATGTTTCCTTCGGGTCATATCCCTTTGTCGATGGCGATATCTACGGCAGTAACATCGTGGTGCGCGGCCCCGATGAAAAACGGGTGCAGCAGGCGCGGGACGCGCTGGAAGCAGCGCTCGCTAGTTTTTTGGCGGTCCCATCCGGTTGAAGAAATCGATGTCCTGCACTGTCAAAATGCCTGATGACAGGAACCACACCAGCGGAATCCACACAATGAACGCCACTCCGGTAACCCAGTAAACCTTTTTGCGCAGATCCGGATTGACCGGTGCCGAGGCAGGCGTGCCGGGTACCACGTCGCCGGATTCTTCCTGACTTTGCATACCCAGCGGCAGGGCGATCAACAGCGCCATGAACCAGATAACCGCGAAAAGAACGATTGCCGATGTGATTGCCATAATGTTTCCTATACTTGTTCCAGCTCGATCAGCGTGCCGGTGAAATCCTTGGGGTGCAAGAACAATACCGGTTTTCCGTGCGCCCCGGTTTTCGGTTCGCCGCCGCCCAGCACCCGCGCACCCGTCGCCAGCAATTTATCCCGCGCGGCCAGAATATCGTCTACTTCGTAGCAAATGTGGTGGATGCCGCCTGCGGGGTTTTTTGCCAAAAAAGCGGCTATCGGGCTATTCTCGCCCAACGGATGCAGCAATTCGATCTTGGTATTCGGCAACTCGATAAACACCACGGTTACGCCGTGATCCGGCTCCGCTTGAGGCGGGTTGACCCTGGCCCCCAGCGTGTCGCGATACAGCGCGCTTGCCGCGTCCAGATCGGGTACGGCGATGGCTACATGGTTCAGACGTCCGATCATCGGCAGGCTCCAGAATTGTCGGTTATTCTCGATAACCTGCGCCCGCACGCGGTGCAAGCGCGCCTTGGTCGCAGTTGCCAAGGTCGGCGGCTGTGTCCACGTCGCCAAGTGTGCCAACAAAACCTACGCGGGTTCCGGACAATCCCGCGAGGGTATCCTTTAGCGTATATCCGGACGACCAGCGGACGTTTGCAAATATTCCTGCGGGAACGGGGGCGCTGCCGCTACGCCACCCGACCAGCCAGAACCCGCCGTCCGTAGCTGGCCCGAATACCATTTCGTTCTGGCCAAGCACGGAAAATGCACCCGCAATCAATGCCGGTGTGATGCCGGGTATGTCGCCGCCGATCAGCACGACCGGACCCGCAGGCGAGCGCGCAAGAACATGGCGCATCCGCTGGCCCAGATCACCGGATGATTGTGCGTCGCGCGGAATGTCTGCGGGCCACAAGCGACTGGTGCGGGCCTGCACACCGGGGGCAATCGACAAACGGGTCTGCCAGCGCGGATCGCGCAACTGACGGATTGTGCGCGCCGACTGATGGCGAAACCACCACGCGGCGGCTGTCATGCCGATATCGCGCCCCAGCCGGGTTTTCACCTGTCCGGCGCGCGGCTGTTTCAGCATTATCACAAGCCGGTTTCGCCGCATGTCAGCGATAGGGCGCACCGAGGGATTTCAACCAGCCCTTCAATGCCGGTCGCACCGATTGTTCACCCGAGGCACGCGCCGCATCGATAATCGAGCGGGTTTTTTCCATGTCTACCGCCCTGACAAGCCGCTTGACCGGACCGATGGATGCGGGGCGCATCGACAGCGCCCGCAGCCCCATGGCAATGAAGGCAAGGGCCTCTATTGGCCGTCCGGCGTCCTCGCCGCAAAACGACAATGGTGTTTCGGCGTGATCGCAGCGCCCGACGATCAGTTCGATGAAATTCAGGAAACTGACGTTCAGCGTATCATAGCGCCGCCGCACCCGCTCGTTCTCGCGATCGGCAGCAAAGAAAAACTGTTTCAGGTCGTTGCCGCCGATAGATATGAAATCCGCCGCCTCGAAAAACTGGTCGGGCGCAAAGGCCAGACTGGGGGTTTCCAGCATCGCGCCGATTTCCACGTCACTCGGCACCAGATGCCGCATCTTCTTTTCCCGCTCGATCTCGTCCAGCAGTAATTGCCGTGCTTGCTGGAATTCCTCGAACTGCGCCACCATCGGAAACATGATCCGCAGCGGTCGCCCCTTGGCGCCGCGCAACAATGTCTGGAACTGCATCCGCATGACGCCGGGACGATCCAGCCCTAACCGGATGGCCCGCCAGCCCAGCGCCGGATTCGGCTCGTCCTGTCGTTTCATGTAAGGCAAAACCTTGTCCGACCCGATATCCAGCGTGCGGAACGTTACCGGCTTGTCGCCGGCAGCATCCAGAACCCGCGAATACAAATCCGACTGGGTCGAGCGGCGTGGCACACTGGAGCGCAGCAGGAACTGCAATTCGGTGCGATACAGACCGACCCCTTCGGCACCCGAACTGACCAGAGAGGGCAGGTCGGCCATCAGACCGGCGTTCATGTCCAGCCGAACCCGGCATCCGTCCAGCGAAACAGCAGGTAGTTCCCGCAGGGTCGAATATTCCTCTTGTGCTTCTTCGCGCATGGCGACTTTTTCGTGAAAGGCGGTTTTCACGCTGTCCTCGGGGCGCAAATGTGCAACGCCGGCGTCGCCGTCCACCAGAATTTCGTCGCCGTTCAGCGCCTCGCGCGTGATTCGTGCCGCCTGGATAACCAGGGGAATCGCCAACGCCCGGGCGACAATCGCGGCGTGCGACCCGACCGAGCCTTCTTCGAGGACAACACCCTTTAGCTTGTTGCCGTAATCCAGTAACTCCGCCGGTCCGATGTTGCGGGCGACAAGAATTGCGTCTTCGGGCATGTCGCTGTGGTTGCCGCCACGACCGCTCAGCAGTCGCAACAGACGGTTCGACATGTCGTCCAGATCATGCAGGCGCTCGCGCAGGTACGGATCGGTGACCCGTTCCATGCGGGTGCGGGTGATGGACTGGTCCTTTTCCACGGCGACTTCGGCAGCCAGTCCACGATGGATCGAATCCTCTATCCGTTGACGCCAACCCTTGTCATGCGAGAACATCCGGTAGGCCTCCAGCACCTCGCGATGCTCGCCGCTTGCTGCCAGATGTTCGGCTGACAGCATCTGTTCGATCTCGGATTGAAGGCCGGCAAAGGCATCCGCCAACCGCTCGCTTTCGATTTCCGGGTCGTCGGCAACGGGGTTGGTGATCACGATGTGCGGTTCGTGCAGCAGAACGTGGCCCACGGCGACGCCTTCCTGCCCGACCAGCCCCTTGGCAAAAAACGGCCGCTGGTGCGGCATTGCCATGGCGGAATGCCCCTCGGCGGTGAATGCGCCCAATTCGGCCATTTCGGCAATGACCATCGCCACGACTTCCAGCCCGTAAATCTCGTCTTCGCTATATGTGCGCGACTCGCGGTTTTGCACGACCAGAACGCCCAGAACTTCGCCCAGTCGCTGCACCGGAACCCCGAGAAAGGACGAGAACACCTCTTCGCCGGTTTCCGGCATATAGCGGAAGCCCTTGGCCGAAGGCGCGTCGTTTGTTTGTACCGGACGCGCGAGGTCGGCGATCCGGCCAACCAGCCCCTGACCGACGCGCAAGCGGGTCTGGTGGACCGATTCGGGATTCAGCCCCTGTGTCGCACACAGTTCCAGCGTTTTTTCATCGCGCCGCAGGTAGATCGAGCAAACATCGGCCTGCATCGAACCGGCAATTGTTTCGGTGATTTTGTCGAGTCGCTCCTGACCTTCGCCCAGTTCGGCCAGAATATCGCGTAGCCGTTTCAGCAAAATACGGGAATCGCTGCGTTTTCCGGTGCCGTTTTTCGAAGAATGGTCGGGCACAGGCTGCCCCCCTATGATGCTTTGTCCAGATCAAAGGCATCATGCAGGGATTGCACAGCGAGTTCCATATATTTCCGATCAACTAAAACTGAAACCTTGATTTCCGAGGTGGTGATCACCTTGATGTTGATGCCGTCGTCGGACAGCGCCTTGAACATTTTCTGCGCCACACCGGCGTGCGAGCGCATACCGATTCCGACGATGGATACTTTGGCGACGGCCGTGTCGGCGTCCAGCGCGTGATAATTGATCTCGCCGCTGGTGCGCGCATCCTCCATCGCCTGTTTGGCGCGCGCTACATCATCCACGGGACAGGAAAAGGTCATATCGGTGCGCCCTTCCTCGGAAATGTTTTGCACGATCATATCGACGTTGATTCCGGCATCGGCCAGCGGGCCGAAAATCGCGGCGGCTATCCCCGGACGGTCGGCAACCGAGATCAGGGTCATCTTGGCCTCGTCGCGTGAATAGGCGACTCCGGCAACGGCATTCTGTTCCATGATTTCCTCCTCGTCACAGACAAGCGTGCCCGGCTCGTCCGAAAAACTGCTTAGCACCTGAAGGCGCACTTTGTATCGCATGGCCAGTTCGACCGAACGGGTTTGCAGAACCTTGGCGCCGAGCGATGCCAGTTCCAGCATTTCCTCGTACGAAATCCGGTCCAGTTTGCGGGCCTTTTGTGTGATGCGCGGATCTGTTGTGTAAATTCCGTCCACATCCGTGTAGATATCGCATCGCTCGGCTTTGAGCGCCGCCGCGAAAGCCACGGCCGTGGTGTCGGAACCTCCGCGCCCCAGCGTGGTGATACGACCTTCGTCGCTGACGCCCTGAAAACCGGCAATGACGGCAACCTGCATGCCTTCGGCAAACTTTTCGTCCAGATTACCGGTCGGTATTTCGACAATCCGCGCCGCGCCGTGTGCCGACGTGGTTTTGACGGGGACCTGCCATCCGGCCCAGCTCCGCGCCTGCACCCCCAGTTCCTGCAAGACGATCGACAACAATCCTGCCGTCACCTGCTCGCCCGAAGCAACAACCGCGTCGTATTCCCGCGCATCATAAAACCCCGGCGTTTCGGCCTCCGGCCCCCCGGCGGCATCACGCACCCAGCCGACCAGTTCGTTGGTTTTGCCCGACATTGCCGACACCACGACAACAACACGATACCCGGCCGCGACCTCGTGTTGCACTTTGTGCGCCACGTTGCGGATACGCTCGAGATCGGCAACCGAGGTGCCACCGAATTTCATCACCAATAGGGGCATAACCGGGATTTTCCTTGCCTACGAAACAGTTCGTCCCCTCATACAGCGCGCCGCATCCGGTCGCAAGACGCGCAGGCGTCGCGCTTCGGATGATGAAACCCTCGGGTTAGTTGACCTTGCGACTGCTCCAAGGCAGCGGCAGCACCGGCACGCCGTCCCTGATCAGGGACTTGGCTTCGTCGATACGGGCTTCGCCGTAAATCGCACGTTTCGGGGCCTCGCCATCATGTATTTTTCGCGCTTCGGCCGCAAAATTGCGACCGACATCGTCTGCCTGCGCCTCGATTTGCGCGCGCAATGCGCCGACTTCACGGGCTGGTCCAAGCGTCGGCGAGCCGGATTTTTTGTCTTCGCCCGATGCAACGCGCGGGGCCATGACCGCCTTTTGAATGACGGTGTTCCCGCACACGACGCATCCCAGCATGTTGGTCCGCGACAGTTTTTCGAAATCCTCGCTGGACGAAAACCATGAATCAAAACAATGCCCGTTTGCGCACTTCAAATCATAGTGGATCATCGGTTTTCCCTTGTGACTGTATACATATACATAATACGCACCGGACATTAATGCAAAGCGCCTTCTTGATCGGGCGAGGTTCAACCGATACTAGAACGGCAATGCTGACAGGAGGGTGACATGCAGATTCGGCTATGGCCCGACATCATGCTCGGCGTTTTTGCGGGTGGCGCGGCCGCGTTGCTTTCGGCCACCGGCGAATCGTTCTGGCTGGTGTTTGCCAGCGTCGTTGCCGTGGTCGTGGTTTACGCGCTGATACGCGAAGCCGTGCGCGACCCCATCGACGAACCGGCAGAAGAACAGCCGCCCAGAAACACCGCACACATGTTGCCGGCCGGTTTCGGGCGCGCGTTACTGGACCAGATGCCGCTGGCGCTGCTGGTCGTCTCGGCTGTCGGGCGCATTACTTACGGGAACAAGGCGGCAAAAACCCTGTTTCCGCACATGAACAAGGGCGATCATTTCGCCACGCTTCTGCGAACGCCGGTATTTGTCGATGCGGTCAATGATGTTATTGCCAACGGACAGGCGCGCAAGGTCGGGTTTTCAGCCGGTCGCGATGTCAAACGCTATTACGAAGCGCGCATAAACGTGTTGCCCGCAAGTGGTGAATTCGGCGCAACCGGCCAGATTATCCTTGATATCGAAGACCGGACGCTTGACCGGAAAGCCGAAAAAATGCGCTCGGATTTTGTTGCCAATGCCAGTCACGAATTGCGCACACCGCTGGCCTCTATACTGGGATATATCGAGACGCTTCAGGGCCACGCGAAAAACGATCCGGCGGCGCGGGCGGAATTTCTGGATATCATGAGCAAACAGGCAGGCCGGATGCAGCGTCTGGTCGATGATCTGATGTCGCTTAGCCGGATTGAACTGAACGCCCATATCCGCCCGTCGGGCAATTGCGATATTTTTGACATTGTGCGGGAAACCATATCGGGTCTTGTGCCGCTTCAATCGGCAAACGACGTGGAAATTTCCTGTTTGCTGCCTGATTCCGGGCCGGTTATCCCGGGGGATCGTGACCAGTTGAACCAGGTGTTCGTCAATCTGCTGGTGAACGCGATGAATTACGGTGGCGACGGCGGGCAGGTGCAGGTGCGTCTTGCCGAGGCGGGTCCCGATTATCGCGGCATGGTCGGCATTACCGTCAAGGATTTCGGTGCGGGTATCGCGCCGAAACATCTGGATCGCCTGACCGAACGGTTTTACCGCGTGAATGCCGCGCAAAGCCGCAACAAGGGCGGCACCGGACTGGGACTGGCGATTGTGAAACATATTGTCCAGCGGCATCAAGGCCGGTTGCAGATCGAGTCTACCCCGGGGGCGGGCAGCGCCTTTACCGTCTGGCTGCCGCAAGATTTGCCCGTTCGTGGCGCACATGAAAAGATTGCAAGCGGCGCACAAACGCTTTAGGGCGGTGACTCATAAACCCCGCACCGCCAGTTAGCCGGATTTTTGTTCTGGCAAGGCGCAGTCCGGC
>CAZDLV010000009.1:0-25466 GCA_964506345.1 uncultured Rhodobacterales bacterium
GGGGCTGGCGTGACAAGCCGGTGGATGTGGCCCGCCTTGCAGAATTGGGGTTGGACCCCGACGATGTGCGTCTGATGCAGACTATACACCTGATTCAGCAGATTGTCGGGTTTCCACGGCACTTGTCGCAACATGTTGGCGGGTTCGTGATCACCAAGGGGCGGCTGGACGAACTGTGCCCGATTGAAAATGCCGCGATGGAAAACCGCACGGTGATCGAGTGGGACAAGGATGACATAGATACGCTCGGGATACTGAAAGTCGATGTTTTGTCGTTGGGAATGCTGACGTGCATACGGAAATGTTTCGATTTGCTTGCGCAAAACGGAGCGGGGCGGTTCGACCTTGAAAACCTGCCAAAAGAGGATCCGGAAACCTACGATATGTTGTGCGCTGCCGATGCAGTCGGTGTGTTTCAGGTGGAAAGTCGGGCGCAGCTCAACTTTTTGCCGCGTATGCAACCGCGTATATTCTATGACCTGGTGATCGAGGTCGCGATTATCCGTCCCGGGCCAATTCAGGGGGATATGGTGCACCCGTATATTCGCCGTCGTCAGGGGCTGGAACCGGTGGTATATCCGTCGGACGAATTGCGCACGGTTCTGGGCAAGACCAACGGTGTGCCGTTGTTTCAGGAACAGGCGATGCAAATTGCGATTGTCGCGGCGGGGTTTTCTGCCGAAGAGGCGGACCGGCTGCGCCGTTCGCTGGCGACATTCAAACGCATGGGTACGATCAACACGTTTCGGGACAAGTTTATCACCGGTATGCTGGCAAAAGGATATCCTCCGGAATTTTGCGAGCGGTGTTTTTCGCAAATCGAAGGGTTCGGCGAATACGGGTTTCCGGAAAGTCACGCGGCCAGTTTTGCCTTGCTGGTGTATGCATCGGCATGGATCAAATGCCATCATCCCGCGGTTTTTGCTTGCGCGTTGTTGAATTCGCAACCAATGGGATTTTATGCGCCGGCGCAGATACTGCGCGACGCGCGCGATCACGGGATCGAGGTGCGACCGGTATGTGTCAACGCCAGTCGCTGGGACAATATTCTGGAACGGCGGGCCGACGGCAGCTTTGCGTTGCGGCTCGGGTTTCGGCAGATCAAGGGGGTGCAGGAGGCGGACTGCGGGCGGATTGTTGCGATGCGCGGTAACGGATATCGCGCGCCTGTTGATTTGTGGCAACGGGCAGGAGTTGTCCCGGCTGCCCTGGTGCGATTGGCCGAAGCGGATGCTTTCGCCGATATGGGCCTGACGCGCCGTGCTGCACTTTGGCAGGTGCAGGGGATCAAGGGGAAAACGCCGCTTCCATTGTTTAACGATCCTATAGATGGTGAAGGGATTACCGAGCCGGCGGTTATTTTGCCTGCCATGCATATGGGAGAAGAGGTGGTCGAGGATTATGTTGCGATGCGGTTGAGTTTGCGCGCCCATCCGATGGAATTGTTGCGGCCTGCGCTGTCCGGTTTGACGGCGCATGGTGATTTGCAGACTGCACCGCTGGAAAACGTCACAATTTGCGGGCTGGTAATTACGCGCCAGCGCCCCGGGACGGCTTCGGGGGTGGTTTTTCTGACGTTGGAGGATGAAACCGGCGTTTGTAACGTGATTGTCTGGCCGACGGTTTATACACGGTTTCGGCAGGCGGTTATTGGTGGGCGTTTGTTGCGGGTTTCCGGATATCTGCAACGTCAGGGAATGGTGATCCATTTGATTGCCCGTGACGTCGAGGACGTGTCGGCGCGTTTGCACCTGCTTGGACATCCCGACAGTTGCGTTGTCGGCGATACAACGTCGAAAACCGATAGCGCCCCGCGTGCGCCCATACAGCGACGCGCCCGTCATCCGCGAGAACAGGCGAAGATGTTGTTTCCCAGTCGGGACTTTCACTGAAACCGCCGGTGTGAATCGAGACGGAAATGCCGCGCAACCCAGAGTGTTTATCCGGTGTGTCACAGGATTCGCGACCGGCTGAGGTTTTCGATGCTGTTTCCGGTTCCGGCGAGTAGTTGCAAGGCGATGGAACCGGACGCCGAACTTCCGGCTGAATCCTGCATTTGTTTACGCAGGAAAAACCGTTGCAGCACTTTTTCTATGTTTGCCGGGTCTTTCCACAGGTTTTCCGGGTTTCCACCGATGATTTTTTCGGTCTGCCGGATAAATACGGATTTCTGTTTGTCCAGATCCAGTGCGCCGAAACTTTTCGGCAGGCCGAAGGCGGTTTCGAAAACCTGCCGTAGCGGCGGTGCGCCAAGAATTTGCAACCATTTTGTTGCGGTAGTACTGGTCTGGCCGGACATGTTGGCCATCTCGCGCGCGAAGCTTAATGCCAACCGCAGCGATTGATCGTTTTCGCCAACGGAAATTTCAAACTGGCGCACTTTGTATTGTTCGAGTATTTTTTTTGTGAAACCGGCAGAGGAAACCGGCGCCCCCCCCGAATTTCCGTATGCAAAGCTGGCAGCGAACGCGCGGTAACGTTTGTCGGCGATGCGGTTGGCAAAGGCCTTTTTATCCTGTGTGCCTTCTTCGAGAACTTTTATTAAATAGGCTTTCTTGTTGATGTCGTCGTCCAGACCAAAGGCCCCCAAAGCAACCTTCAGCAATCGTCGGTCAGCTACGAGGGCCTTGGCGCTGGTGGCTTTGGCAATGTTTTCCCCGAAATAGGCGAGGTCACGGGAAACCTGCGCCGATTTGTTGAATACCTGTTGTTGCCGGTCGATTGTCCGTTCGAGGAAGCGCCAGCCGGAATATCCGGAAAATGGCATGATCGGGGAAAAATTGCTCATGGTATCGCCTCGAACAAACGTTTTTCACGCGGGATCAGATTGCGAAGAAACTTTAGCGCCGGATAGAAACGGCCTTCGACGACGTTGTCCGTAGCTTCGTTCAGGTAAAACCGGCTGTCGGCATCCGTGAACACCTGGCTTAACTGTTCAATGCCGCTTAACAGTTGACGCTTCCCCTTTTCCGGGTCCGCTTCGCCGGCAAGAACCAGTTGCGCGATGTAGCACACACGTTTCACCGGCGTGTTGGCATCGTCCGGGTGTATCGCATCCCTCAGGCGCAGGACGTTGGCGCCTGACGACAGGATATGTAGTTTTGTTCGCCTGTCTCCATTTTCCATAACCACACCGTTGATCAGTATGCGTTCCTTCGGGCGTAACTTCAGTACCAGACGGGTCATTGTCGATCCCCTTCCGACGAACGCAAACCGCGCATGATTGCGGAATTTATATCGACCAGCGCAGCCGGAGAATTCTGCCCGCTTAGCACCGTGCCGCTGTACTGCTGTACAAATTCGGACAGGTAGAAGATTTGCGCCCGCAACGAGGCGGGCAGCGCGTTGTTTTCGTCGGCGACATCAACCGCAAGAATGGTCCACAGCCGCCGATTGTCATGTACCGCAGATATCAGGGCCTTTGCCCCCTCGAAGCCGTTGCCGGAGGCGTGGGCGAGCCGGTGGGTGATTTTGGCAAAGGCCTGATATTCGATGCTGCGGGGCGTTTTGACATGAGTTGCGGCATTTGAATAGGTGGCGCGGGCAAGGGCGGCGGTGTTCATCGTCTTTCCTTTATTGCATGTTCGCGGTGGCGATCGGGGATATCGGCATGAAGCCCCCGGGCGAAGGATTGACGCCCGGGGGAATTATCTTACCGGAACAACGACAGGATCGACTGTGCGCCCTGGTTGGCGATGGACAGCGATTTGACGCCCAACTGCTGCTGCACCTGAAGCGCCTGCAAACGGGCCGATGCCTCTTCCATGTTTGCATCCACCAGCGAACCGATGCCGGATTTCATGGAGTCCGACAATTTGCTGACAAACTTGCTCTGGTTGTCGATGCGCTGCTGCGATGCGCCGAGGGCGGCCGCGCCGTCTACCGCCGTCTGGATCAAGGTTTCGATGGCGCCGAGCGAGGTGTTCGCGGCGGCCGAGGTGGAAACGTCGATCGTGGTCAGGTCGATATTGGCCTGGAAATCCAGCGAGGTGACCGTGATGCTGGAGGGCGTGACCGTACCCGTGGAATCCCGGTCGAGCGACGACAGAATCGTGACATCGCCGCCGGCGGTATTCAGCAGGTTCGCCCCGTTGAACTGGGCCGCGCCGATGATCGACGTGATCTGGTTTTTCAGTTCGTTGACGTCGGTTGTGATTTTGGCGTTGTCCACGTTGCTGCCGGTGGCCGCCACGACCTTCTGTTTCATCTGGCTGAGAAGGTCGGTGATTTGCGTTGCGCCGGCACTGGCCACCGCCACGGTGGACTGGCCCAACGCAAGGGATTCGCTGATTGCCTTGAACCCGCTGACGTCGGATTCCATCACTTTGGAAATTGCCCACAGTGCGGAGTTATCCTTGGCAGACGATACCTGCATGCCTGTCGAAATCTCGTTCTGGGTTTTGGACAGGTTGGAGTTGATGGATTTCAGCGTCTGAAGCGCCACCATGGCGCTGTTGTTGGTGAGAATACTGGACATTCGAGTGTTCCTTCGGCGTGCGATGCGTTCAACATCGCGGTTCCAATAAGCCATATTTCATGGCCGGTGATCGCCGTTCTGACGGTATGCAGCCCGATATCAGGAGTGCGCCGGTCGTTCATTGACCGCAGAGCCAGTATTCCGGCGGAAAGATAACAGAGTCTTAACGCCGGATATCTATGTGACTAAATTTTATTGAAAATTCCGGATATGCCGGAAGCGCCTAGCCGCGAAACCTGTTCCGGTTGGCAAGAAACCAGTCATAGGTTGATTGCAATCCATCGCGTAGCGGAATACGGGCCTGCCAGCCGAGCGCCGCAAGTTTGGTTGTGTCCAGCAGTTTTCGCGGTGTTCCGTCGGGTTTTGAGGTGTCGAAAGTCAACTCCCCGGTAAAACCGGTTACATCGGCAATTGTTTCTGCCAGCGCCCGAATGGTGCAATCCTGCCCCGTTCCCACGTTGATATGCGACAGCATCGGCGCGGTTTGCCCGCCATAGACGTCGGGCGCCAGATCCATCACATGCACGCAGGCCGCGGCCATGTCATCGACGTGCAGGAACTCGCGCATGGGGGTGCCGCTGCCCCAGATAACGATCCCGTTCGTGCCGGTGGTGACGGCCTGGTGAAAGCGTCGCAGCAGCGCCGGAATGACGTGGGCATTTTCCGGGTGGAAATTGTCGTGGCTGCCGTAAAGGTTCGTCGGCATGACCGAACGATAGTCGCGCCCGAACTGCCGGTTATAGCTTTCACACAGTTTGATACCGGCGATTTTCGCGATGGCGTAAGGCTCGTTCGTCGGCTCCAGTGTGCCGGTCAGCAGGGCGGATTCGGCGATCGGCTGATCCGCGTGTTTGGGGTAGATGCAACTGGACCCCAGAAAAAGCAGTTTTTGCACGTCGGCAAGATGGGCGGCGTGGATAATGTTGGCCTCGATCATCAGGTTTTCATAGATGAATTCGGCCGGAAAGCTGTTGTTGGCCTGAATGCCGCCAACCCTGGCCGCCGCCAGATAGACCTGATCGATCCGTGTTTCGCGAAAGAATGCCTGAACGGCCGCTTGTGACAGCAGGTCGAGTTCGGCGCGGGTGCGGGTGATGACTTCGCAATCCGGCCGGTTGGCGAGCCGGCGCACAAGGGCGCGTCCGACCATGCCGTTGTGGCCCGCTATGAAAATGCGCGTTGTCATGGTTTTCCCTATTCCGTCGCCAGCGAGGCATCAAACCCGTGCGCCTTCAGCAAGGCGTGTTTGCGGGCGGCTTTCAGGTCTTCGGCGACCATCTCGGCGCACATCTCGCGGGCGGTGATTTTTGGCTCCCAGCCCAGTTTGTCCTTGGCCTTTTGCGGGTTGCCCAGCAGGGATTCAACCTCGGTCGGGCGGTAATAGCGCGGGTCGATGCGCAAGATGACGTCGCCGGGTTCCAGCGCCGGTGCCTTGTCGCCGTCGATCCGCTCGACAATGGCGATCTCGGCGGGGCCGTTACCTTCGAATGTCAACGAGATGCCCAGATCCTCGGCCGACCAGCGGATGAAGTCGCGCACGCTGTATTGTTTGCCGGTCGCGATGACGAAATCGTCCGCGACGTCCTCTTGCAACATCATCCATTGCATACGGACATAGTCGCGCGCGTGACCCCAGTCGCGCAGCGCGTCGATGTTGCCCATATACAGGCAGGTATCGACCCCTTGCGCGATATTGGCCAGCCCGCGGGTGATTTTTCGGGTCACGAATGTTTCGCCACGGCGCGGGGATTCGTGGTTGAACAGAATGCCGTTGCAGGCATACATGCCGTAAGCCTCGCGGTAGTTTACGGTGATCCAGTAGGCATACATTTTTGCCACTGCATAGGGCGAGCGCGGATAGAACGGCGTCGTTTCGCTTTGCGGGGTTTCCTGCACAAGGCCGAACAGTTCGGATGTCGATGCCTGATAGTAGCGCGTTGTTTTTTCCAGACCGAGCAGGCGAATGGCTTCGAGAATGCGCAGCGTGCCCAGCGCATCGACGTCCGCCGTGTATTCGGGCGATTCAAAACTGACCGCGACGTGCGATTGTGCGGCAAGGTTATACACCTCGTCCGGGCGGACCTCCTGAATGATCCGTGTCAGGTTCGAGGAATCGCTTAAATCGCCATAGTGCAGGCGGAACTTGCTGTTTTCGATGTGCGGGTCCTGATAGATATGATCGACCCGCTGGGTGTTGAACGACGACGCGCGCCGTTTGATGCCGTGGACCGTATAGCCCTTTTCCAGCAGAAATTCGGCCAGATACGATCCGTCCTGACCGGTTATGCCGGTAATAAGCGCTGTTTTGTTCTGGGCCATATGCGAGGCTTCCGTATGCGAAAAGGTGATTCCGTAACAGTGTAAGGCTTATGTCCGGTTTCCGGTAGGGCTGGAATCCGCGCTGTGGCGGCTGGCAAACCGGGCCGCGCGGTATAGCGCCAGATAGACCAGCATCACCACAAGCAACAGCGGCAAGGCCTGTGCTGTGTGCAGGTTGCTGCAAACCGCCGCCACCAGCGTAAGCAACGGCAAAGCCCAGACGAATACACTGGTCAGGGCGTTTCTGGCCCAAACAGGCGCGGTATCCGGCACGAGGCGCAAAGCCACGGCGCGATAGACCAGATGGTGCAGGTGATCGCTGTCGGGGTCGCCGGGGCTGTGCCCCGCTTTCGGCAGCCGTCGCAGGATGGAAAACAGGGTCTCGGTCACTGGATAGCCAAGGACAAGCAGGCTGATCCACGGCGACACTTCGGGGTTGCGCGCCGGCAGCATTACCGCCAGAACCGCCACGACATAGCCGGCGAAATAGGCACCGGCATCGCCCAGAAACAGTTTTCCCAGCGGAAAGTTGACGACGAAAAAGCCTGCCATGATTGCCAGCATAACCAGCGCAATCCCGATGATATCCGCATCGCCGACACGCGCGCCGACAATCGCGAATGCCGCAAGGATGATGACCAGCGTGCCGGACGACAGCCCGTGAAAACCGTCAATCAGGTTGATGGAATTCGCGGCACCGCCGATGGCGAAGGCGGTAAATGCCAGCGCGACAAACGACACGCCAAGCAGGGTGTCGATACCGGGCAGATCGACGGAATCGATGGTGGTGCCGGTTAACATTGCAAACAGCAATCCCGAGAATATCGTCGCCAGAAGCCGCCATTTTACCCGCACTTTTTTGGTTACATCCTCGGCCAGACCAAAGGCGAAGGCCGGCAAACCGGCCAGTCCGACCAGCCCCCACAGCGCGCCGGTCGCCGGGTCCAGAAAAACCCGGCCAGCCAGAAAACCGGCGAGGATGGCAATGCCGCCGACGCGCGGGGTCGGGGCCGTATGGAATTTCTGCACGCCTTCGATCGTATCGAGCGAGAGTTTGCCGTGGATGCGTTTGCTTGCCACCAGCGCCACGCTGACCAGCAGGGACACCACGAAACCGGCGAGTCCGGCCGCATATACCGAGGAGTCAATAATCATATCAGGGGCGCATCCGCGATTTGGGGTTCGAAGGCGGGTGTATACACGCACCCTGCCGGTTCAACAATACCGCAGTGCCGGGTTGAAGTCGCGAAAATATGGAACCTAACGGCGGTTTACACGCAATTTCCGCATTTGCACGATTTGCGACAGCAACAACCACGGCGAGACGGTTTTGAAAATGTCGCGCATCATCAGCACGTCGGCGCGCAGGCCGGCCCATACCCCGTATTTCGCGTTCTTGAACGGACTGCGGACGCCGGGCCAGCGAACCACCCCGATGCGGGTTTTCCGGCCGATGCACAGGCGGTTCAGGTATACTTCGAATCCGAATTTCGGCAGGTCGCGCAACACCGACAGCGGTTCGGACAGCAATGTGCGCGCCAGCACCCGCTCGCCGGATATGTAATCCAGTCCGATCCAGTGCCACAGGCGCGGCGCGTTGGCACGCAGGCTGATTGACATATCCGCATTGCCGTCCAGCACCGGACGGGCCAGCGCGGTGATTGCGTCGGGTGTCAGGCCCAGAAGATCGCCGTCCAGCAGCAACATAAACGGGGTTTCCATTTCGGCGATGCCGACGGACAAGGCCCAGGTCTTGCCGCGGTTTTGCGGCAGACGGATCAGGCGCACGCCGTCGATTGCCTGCACGCGCGCGGCGGTATCGTCGCTTGACCCGTCGTCGATCACGATGACTTCGGCGATCAACGGATGACCGGCGACCACGGACAACACGGCGCCGACGCGCGCGCCTTCGTTGTAGACGGGAACTATGCAGGTAATGCGGGCCGGTGCGGTCACATCCATGATCCTTTTTTATGCCGGATAAACCAGATTCCGCCCGCCATCAGGATCAGCACCAGCATCACCGCCGACACCCGGAAGATATAGGAATCCACCGCGCTGGTGGCATAACCGAGCGTGTAGCCGATCACCATGAAAAACAGGCTTTTGGGCAGGGTAGCCAGCAGGTTGTACCACAGGAACTTCCAGAACGGCATTTTCGCCATACCGGCGGCCACCAGAATCGCCGCCCCGACGGAATGGGTCAGCTTGCCCATCACCAGAATGCGCCCGCCGCGCCGGTTGAAATTCTCGACCAGCGATGTCAGGCGGGTTTCGTTCAGGCCCAGCCGTTTTTGCCATCGCTGCGGCACCAAACGCAGGCCGCCATGCCCGAAGCCGTAGAAAAGCGCGTCGCCGATCAGGTCCCCCATCACGACAATCACATAAACAGCATACAGGTTCATATAGCCCAGCTTGGCCAGATAGGCGGCGATCACGGTGATGATCGGCCCTTCGAGGATCGAGACGGGGGCCAGAACCAACAGGCCGTGCGTCTCGATCAACGAGGTGATCGTGTCAATGGCAACCATGATGTGCGGCCTTACTCAAGGGTGTTTATGCCGGTTTCGGCGACAGTGTTCCCGCGCCAGCTAACCGAACGCCGCCGCCAGGCGGTCATCCACAGAACCGGTATCATGGCGTCGCGCAACATCCACGCCACCACATCACAGGCCGAGGCCGGCCAGCCGGCGCTGCGCGCCAGCACCCATTCGGCACCGTACCACAGGGCGACAAACAGCGGAATGAATGCGACGGACAATTCGCCCGTGGCCACCAGTATCGCCAGCGCCAGCAGCGGCGTGACGATGCCGGTGAACAGTTCCGGCAGGAAAATCCAGATAAACCCCGAACGCCGCAGCACGGCCCAGCGTTTCTGGCGCGCCCAGACCGACGCGAAATCCCGCCGCCCGATCAACTGCGAAAACGGCCGTTTGGCCAGCCGCACCCGCATACCGATGTTATGCACCAGCTTGGTAGAGGCGACATCCTCGGCCATTTCCTCGGCCAGCGCGGCAAACCCGCCGGCCTGTTCGAAAATATGGCGGTTCCAGAACAGGGTTTTGCCCTGCGCGAATCCCATGCCGACCTGATCCGAGGCAATTTGCCAGCGCGCCTGATAGCTGTTGAGAAAGGCACATTCCAGCGCGGCGGCGAACCCCTCGGGGCGCAGACCGACCGGCGGCGACGACACAAGTCCGGTGTCGGTTTGCCAGCGGCTCATCAGGCTGGTGATGTAGTTCTGCGGCAGCAACAGGTTGCTGTCGGACATGATAACCCAGTCATGGCGGGCCTCGCGCCAGCCTTTGACCAGATTGTTCAGTTTGGGGTTGGCGCTGACCGGATCGTCGCCGATCAGCAGTCGTGCGGGAACCTGTGGATTTTCCGCGATCAGCCGCTCGACCAGCGGAATAACCGGATCGGTGGGCGAGGTGACACAGAACAGGATTTCATAAACGGGGTAGTCGAGGTGGAAACTGGACGCCAGGGTTTCTTCCAGATGGTTTTCCAGACCGCACAGGGGGCGTAGCAAACTGACTTTGCGGTTGGTATCGGCCTGTTCGGGCGGGGCGTCCTCGCGGTTCAGGCGCAGCAGGGTCACCAGAATGCTGCCGAAATGCATGGACGTGGTGAAAACCACAAACAGCGCCGCAAAGAAAATCAGGTCATCCATTCACATCACCGATGCCGTTGCATCGTCCGTTTCGGGGGCCTCCGCCGGGGTGGCTTGTGTGCTTGTTTGCGGCTGCCAGTCGATCAACTGTAACGTACCATCGGCGTTTTCACCAATGGCTGTAAAGGAATTTATCCAGTCGCCGCAATTTGCATAGGTAAGGCCGAATGCCGAATGCAGCGCCGGTTTGTGGAAATGCCCGCAAATAACCCCGTCCTGCCCCAGCGATTTTGCCTTGGCGGTCAGGCGGCGTTCATAGCGGTTGCCATAGCGGATCAGGTTGTTGATCCGCAGCAGGCTTGCCTCGATCGTGCGGTTTTCCGGCAGGCCGAATGCCCCTGTCACCGCGTTCATTTTGGCGCTGATGTTTCGCAGGGTGGAATCGATGAAAGCCCCGAAACGTGACAGCCAGCGCGCGCGACCGGAAAACACGTCACAGCAGTCGCCATGCACCACCAGATAGCGCTTGCCGTCCGCAGCGACGTGAAGATGCTGTTCGGCGATCACGATGTTGTCGAAATAGGTGCCGTAGTGGCGGCGGAAAAAGGCGTCGTGATTGCCCGGCAGAAAGATGATTTTCACACCGTCGCGGGCTTTGTCCTGCGCCAGTTGCAGCAGGGTCTGGATCACATCGTCATGCGCTTGCGACCAGTTGGCGCGCGAGGGGCGCCAGTTGTCGAAGATATCGCCGACCAGATAGACGACATCGGCATGATTGTGTTTCAGGAAATCCAGAAACAGGTCGGCACGGCAACCCCGCGCACCGATGTGCAGGTCGGACAGGAACAGGCTGCGATATTGCCGCACGGGCAATGTCGTATCCTGACCGCCGGAACGCGGACTGTTTTGAATATAGGTCTCGGACATTGGGTGGTAACCCTCGGATAAGCGATCCAGCTACTTGCCAGCGCAAGCCATGAACCGCGGATGCTTTGTTTTAGGTGGGCGCACTGTGTTGAAATACAAGTGCATTGTCCATTTTCAAATTGTAAAAGTTTTGTCACGCAAGCGCAACAATCGCGCGACAAGGCGATTTACCGGCGCGTTTTTCGCCTTTTACACTGTCTAGCCGGGGTGTTCGCGGGTAAAGACAAGGCGCGTGGTTTCGGACAGGTCGGCGCGGAAACGATAGCCGCCGCTGTCGAAATCCTTCAGCCCGTCAACGTCGGAAATCCGGTTCTGGATGACAAAGCGCGCCATCGCGCCGCGCGCCCGTTTGGCATAAAAGCTGATGATCGAAGGGGGGCCGCCACGTTCTTCCATGAACACGGGGGTGATGATGTCCAGCGTCAGGGCCTCCGGCTGGATCGCGCTGAAATATTCGACCGAGGCACAATTCAGCAACAGCCTTGTTCCGACCCCGGCCGCCTGCGCGTTCAGGGCCTGCGACAGGCGGTCGCCCCAATAGGCATACAGGTTTTTTCCGCGCCGCGTGGCCAGACGGCTGCCCATTTCCAGCCGGTAGGGTTGTATCAGATCCATCGGGCGCAGCAGGCCGTACAGGCCCGACAGAATCCGCAAATGATCCTGCGCGTAGGTGATTTCGTCCACGTCCAGCGTTGTGGCCTCCAACCCCTGATAGGTGTCACCGGCAAAGGCCAGCACCGCCGGTGCGACGGTATCGGCGTCCGGCGTTTCGGCGAAATCCCGAAACCGGCCCTGATTGAGCCGGGCGAGGTTTTCGCTGATCCGCATCAGTTTTTGCAGGTCCGCCACGCTTAGCCGGCGCGCGGTGCGGGCAAGCGCATAGGCATCCTGACCGAACACGGGCTGTGTTGACGGAATTTTGCCGTCTGCACGGTCGAAATCCAGTTTTTTGGCCGGGGAAATGACTGTAAGCAAATTCTGGTCTCCTGTTTACGGGGCGGGTCAGCGCAGCGCCGCCGCGATATTGCCGCCGTCCACGGTCATCACATGCGCAGTGGTGCGGGTTGATTGTGCCAGCGCGACGAACGCCTTGCCGACGTGGGTTGCCTCGACCTCGCGGTGCAGCAGGTTGCCGGCCATGTAGGTTTCCTCGGACACGCCGCGGGCCTGCGCCCGCTCGGTGACGAAATCCGCATCCAGCAGGCCGGACCGGATGCGGTCGGCGTTGACGCCGTTGACCCGCACACCGCGCGGCCCCAGTTCCAGCGCCAGTTGCCGCAGCAGGAAAAAGGTCGCGGCCTTGGGCAGGCCATAAGCCCCGAAACCCTTGCCCGGGTTGACCGCCTGTTTCGAGACATTGAACAGGATCTGCCCGCCGCGCCCTTGGACGTCGAACATCTTGGCGGCGGCTTTGGCAAAACGCTGGTGGGCAAAGAAATTCAGCTCGAAACTATTGCGCAGGGTTTCATCGGGCAGGTCGGTCATCTCGCCGGTCCATGCCGCCCCCGCATTGGATATCAGGATATCCAGCCCGCCGAAATTCCGGATACAGGCCTGCATTGCCCGTTCGGCAGCGCCGGGCGCGGTAACATCCAGCGTTACGCCCGCATGGCCGCGCCCCAGCGCATCCAGGGCGGTTGCCACAGCGTCGGGTTCCAGATCGACGACAAGGATATTCGCGCCGAGCGCCGCGAATTCCTGCGCGGTGGCCAGACCGATGGCCCCGCCGCCGCCGGTGATCATCACAACGCGCCCCTGTAGCGGGGGCGGACGTCCCTTGCCAAGTTTGGCTTGTTCCAGCGACCAGTATTCCATGTCGAACAGTTTTTCCGGCCCGACCGGATGAAAGCCGCCGCATGCCTCGCCCCATGTCATCACGGCCATGTTCTGCGCCGCCAGATCGCCGGCCGCACTGGCCGCACCGGCATTGGCGCCGATACCGACCACCCCGACGCCTTCGATCCACGCCAGATTCGGGGTCGGTAGCAGCATGGTTTTACCACCACCCGAGCGTGCGTTGTTGGCGGTGAAACAGGCGGTGTATTCATTGATAAACGCATCGACCGCCGCCGCAATCGCCGCCCGCCCGCCGGCCAGTGTTCCGGCGTCCAGCAGCAGCGGGTGGTTTTTAGTGCGGATCACATGGTCCGGCGTCGCCACCCCCCTGCGGGCCAGACCGGCCAGATCGGCGCGGGCCAGAAATGCCTGCACGTTCGCGCCGGTGCGCAGATCCATGACCGGCATGGGGCAGTCGCGGTTGCCGGTAAACGCTGCGGCGCGCTCGCCGATAATCCCGCGCAGCACCGGCAGGATTTCGACGGCACGTGCCTGCATTTCCGCATTGTGGCCGCTTGCCTGTTTCGGCGCCGTTCCGGCAGTTTTTGTCAGCCAGTCAACAGCCATGTTGGTGTGTTCGATCAGGCGGTCATAACTTTGTTTCGCGGTGTCGCCAAAGGCAAAATGGCCGTGGTTCAGCAGCAACAGCCCCTCGACATGCGGGTTGGCGTCAAAAATATCCGCCGCCGCGCGGGCCAGTGCAAAACCGGGCATCATGAACGGAACGCACACCAGCCGGTCGCCGTAAATCTGGCGCACGACACGTTCTGCATCCGGCAAATCCGCCAGTGCCAGCATGGCCGTGGCGTGGGTATGGTCTATATAGTCATGCGGCAGGAAAGCATGCAGAAGCGTTTCGACCGACGGGTTCGGCGAGGTGGAATCCAGCAGGTTTGCGCGTTGCAGGTTGACCATATCCTCGTCGGACAGGGTGTCGAGCGTGCGCAGCGCCTGCAACGGGTCCAGACGCACACCGGGCAGACCGGCGGCCTCGATCACGCCCAGATCCCGGCCGCTGCCTTTGACGTGCAGCACCGGCATCGGGGTGCCGAATATGTCGGGGCGCGAAACCTTGCACGAAGTGTTGCCGCCGCCGTGCAGCACCAGATCCGGATCCGATCCGATCAGGCGCGAGGTATAGACCCGCAGGGCCAGCGCCCGGTCGGCGGGATCGTCACCCGCCGCTGTCAGGAAATCTGCCGCGACGCTGTCCGACCATCTGTTTTCAATCCGTCTGTTTTCAGTCATTGTGCCGGCTCCGTTCGGGAAACAGTGCGGCCAGTCCTTCGGGCGAGGCGTCGCAGACACCCCGTTCCGTGATCAGGCCGGTAATCAGGCGGCGCGGGGTAACGTCGAACGCCGGATTGGCGCCGGGGGTTTCATCCGGCCCGATCCGCACCGTGGTGATCGTGCCGTCGTCGAGCTTCCCCTGAACCGTGACGACTTCGGAGTCGTGGCGGTTTTCAATCGGGATTTCCGCCAGCCCGTCGCGGATGCTCCAGTCAATGGTGGGCGAGGGCAAGGCGACATAGAACGGCACGCCCGTGTCATGTGCCGCCAGCGCTTTCAGGTAGGTGCCGATCTTGTTGCAGACATCGCCGTGGGCGGTGGTGCGGTCGGTGCCGACGATCACCATATCGACCTGCCCGCGCTGCATCAGATGCCCGCCGGCATTGTCGACAATCAGGTGGTGCGGCACGCCGTGACTGGACAGTTCCCACGCGGTCAGTTGTGCGCCCTGGTTGCGCGGTCGGGTTTCATCCACCCAGATATGCACCGGTATCCCCGCCTGAACGGCGTGATACATCGGCGAGGTCGCGGTCCCCCAGTCCACCGTGGCCAGCCATCCGGCGTTGCAGTGGGTCAGGATGTTGACGGGCGCGCCGGGGGGTTTGGTCGCGGCGATCTGCCGGATCAGCCCCAGCCCGTGCAGACCGATCCGGCGGTTACACTCGACATCCTCGTCGGCGATTTCAAGCGCCAGTTCGTGGGCCGCCGCCGCGCGTTCGTGCATGGGCAAGGGGCGCAGAAGATCGCGCATCCTGTCCAGCGCCCAGCGCAGGTTGATGGCGGTCGGGCGGGTCCGGTGCAGGGCCTGCCATGTTTCGTCCGTGTTGGCATCCGAGGGGTCGTGCCGCATTGCCCGCGCCATGCCGAAAGCGGCGGTGGCCCCGATCAGCGGCGCGCCGCGCACCCACATGTCGCGAATGGCGGCGATAAAATCCGCACGGGTTTCCAGTGTCACAACACGGAAGTCATGCGGCAGCCAGCGTTGATCGATAATTTTGACGACATCGGCCTGCGTGTCATACCAGATGGACCGGTACGGGATATTTCCAACCTTCACGGCGTTTCCTCCTGTGGTGCGATCATTACCATATACCGGCGAAAATCAACGGGTTTCGCCGGTCTGCGCAAGGCGTGCCAGAACTTCGGCCCGTGTTGGCGGATTGCAGCCGTGACGGGCGCAGTTGATCGCGGCGGCGGCGGCGGCGCTGCGCAGCATTTCCCCGATTTCCTGTGGCGACATCCGTGCCAGCGTCGTCGCGTCTGCCTGACCCGCGTGTGCCAGATATGCCAGCAGTGCCGCCATGAACGTATCGCCCGCACCGACGGTATCGTGCATATCGGTAACCGGTTCGGCAGCGGCGCGCACTTGGATGTCCGGCGTGAACGCCGTTGCGCCGTCGCCCCCGCGTGTGACCACCAGCACCCTGGCGGCGCTTGCATCCAGTATCCGGCGGGCGGCCTCGTCGGGCGCGGTGCCGGGATAAAGCCACGCCAGATCCTCGTCGCTCAGTTTCAGCAAATCCGTATGGCGCAGCACCCGCGCCAGCCGGTCGCGATACCCGGGTTCGCCGTCCATCACCAATGGCCGGATATTCGGGTCGAGCGCGGTAAAAACCCCGTCGCGGTGTTTTTGTGCGAACAGGCCGGCCCAGTCGTCGGCATCCGCCCCGCCGGCCAGCGCCAGCGACCCGAGGTAGAAGGCATTGGCCCCGGCGGGGAAATGAGCCGACAGCGAATGCCGGTCAACCTGCCGGTCCGCCGTTCCGGTGCGATAAAAACGGTACGCCGGCATTTCGCCGGCCAGCGTCACCACCGCAAGCGAACTGGGTGCGGACACGCGCGGCGACAGACAGTGCGCCCCCGCCAATTGCAGACCTTCGCACAGCAGGTCGCCAAAGTGGTCGTCCGAAACCGGTGTAAGATAACCTGTCGGCACACCCTGACGCGCCAGTGCCTTGGCCACGTTATACGGCGCGCCCCCCGGTGTGGCGCGAAAGTCGGCAGGGGCGCCTGTCTGGATCAGGTCGATCAGGTTTTCGCCGCCAACGACTATCATTTCAGGTCTCCTCCGGTTCAGGGGCAGCATACGCGGACCACGGGGGGCGGCAATCGCAAAATTTGTCCGGAACGGAAGTCGGCGACACGGCAAAGGTGCTTTGCATTCGTTTGCCGGACCGGTTAAATGCGCCGCAAACAACATATGCGGTATTTGCAGGAGACGGGCGTATGAATTCACGGCAGGACGGCGCGGTGTATCTGGTCGGGGATGTGGGGGGAACCAACACCCGACTGGCGTTGAGCGATGCGGGCGAGGTGCGGCGGGATTCCATTGTCCGGTTCCGGAATGCCGATGTTTCCGACCCGATGGACATGTTGCGCACCTATCTGGAACAGGCCGGAAACCCGCCGGTGTCGGGGTGCTGTCTCGCGGTTGCCGGTCCGGTGCGCGACGGCGTGGCAAAAATGAGCAACCTCGACTGGGAGTTCACGGCCGATGCGCTGGCGCAGGCAAGCGGTGTGGACACCGTCGCGGTTCTGAACGATTTGCAGGCGCTGGGCCACGGGCTGGATCATGCCGGTGCCGACGATATCCACCGGATCGACGGGTTCCCCGCTGCACCCGACCGGCCGTTGTCGCGCCTTGTGGTCGGACTTGGCACCGGGTTCAATGCGGCGGCCGTTCATCTGGACGCCCAGGGCGCGCCGTTGGTGTGTGCGTCGGAGTGTGGATATATCACCTTGCCCTGCCGTGCGCCCGACGATCTGGCGCTGGCCCGGCAAGTTTCGCGCAAAGACGGGTTTGCGGCGGCCGAGGATGTGTTGTCCGGCAGCGGTCTGGAGGCAACCTACGCATGGGTTGCGCAGAAATCCGGCACAGACGAGGGGCGCAGCGCCGCCGAAATTTGCCGCGCTCTCGGCGATAATCCCGACGGGGTGACGGCCGAGACCGCCGCGCTTTTTATCCGTATTCTTGGCGCGGTGGTTGGCGATCTGGCGTTGGTGCATCTGCCATATGGCGGGATATTTCTGGCCGGTGGCGTGGCGCGCGCCATATCACCGTTTCTGCAACAATACGGGTTTGGTGCGGCTTTTCGCGACAAAGGCCGCAAGTCCGCCCTGATGCAGGCGTTTCCGCTGGCGTTGATAACCGACGATTATGCCGCGCTGAACGGCTGCGCCGGGTATCTGACCCTAGTCGGCGGCGTCGGCGGTGCGCGGTAGAACCGCCCCGAACTGCCGCACACGACCGCGATAGTTTTCAAGGGTCGCGGCGTATACCTCGGGGGTGAAATCCGGCCAGCTTTCCTTCAGAAAGGCAAATTCCGAATAGGCGCTTTGCCATGTCAGAAAATTCGACAGGCGCAGTTCGCCGGCGGTGCGGATAATCAGGTCCGGATCGCTTAGCCCCGCCGTGTCCAGCGTGCGCGAAACCAGTGTTTCGTCAATATCGCCGACCCGCAGCGTGCCTTCGGCCACGCGGCTGGATATGTTTTGCACCGCGCGCACCAGTTCGTCGCGCCCGCCGTAGTTGATGGCAATGTTCAGGCGCAACAAGGTGTTGTCCCTGGTCAGGTCGGCCAGAAAATCCATCTGCTTGCGAATATCGGCGGCCAGCGGTGTCGGATCGCCCAGAAACCGCACACAGACGTTTTTTTCATCCAGTTCCAGCAGATGATTTTGCAGGTAGCCGCGAAACAGCTTCATCAGGCCTTCGACCTCGTGCGCGGCGCGTTTCCAGTTTTCGGTCGAAAAAGCATAGAGGGTCAGCGTATCGACGCCCAGTCGCGGGCTGGCCTTGACGATGTCTTTCACACGGTTCGCACCGCGTTTATGACCGATCAGGCGCGGAAGGCCGCGTCTGGTTGCCCAGCGACCGTTTCCATCCATTATTATGCCGACATGCACTGCATATTCCCTTCGCCTGAACGCCCCTCAGTTGCCGGATACTCTGTTAGGGATGCAGAATCAACAACAACCCTCCGGCGAGGGTGGGTATCCGCCGATCCTGTTGTGGATGGTGTAACACAAAATGGCGCAGCGGCACTTGGCGCCATGCCGGTTGCATGGTTGCCAAGCGGGGTAAAAGGTGGAACCAATCGGAAACGGGGATTTGACGGCCACACGAACCGCCACCTGAACGAACGAGGGTATCCATGCAGCGGAATACACAAACCGAGAAGTTACAAACCGGCGGCACCCTTCTGGTCGATTGCCTGAAGGCGCAGGGCGTGCGGCGGATTTTCGGCGTGCCGGGGGAAAGCTACCTCGACGTGCTGAATGCGCTTTACGATGCGCCGGAGATCGAATTGATCGGCAACCGGAACGAGGGGGGCGCCGCCTATATGGCCGCCGCGCACGGGCAGTTGACGGGGCAGCCGGGCATATGTTTCGTCACCCGCGGTCCGGGCGCGACCAATGCCTCCATCGGGGTGCATACGGCGATGCAGGGATCGGTGCCGATGATCCTGTTCGTCGGGCAGGTCGGCACGGACATGAAGGGGCGCGAGGCGTTTCAGGAAATCGACTACCGCGCCTATTTCGGCCCCGTCGCCAAATGGGTGACCGAAATCGACACCGCCGACCGTATCCCCGAACTGGTGGCGCGGGCCTTTTCCGTGGCGCTTTCAGGCCGCCCCGGTCCGGTGGTTGTGGCCCTGCCCGAGGATATGCTGACCTCGACCACCCGCGCCGTTGCGGGGCCGAGGGTCACGGTGGCCGAGGCCGCCCCCGCACCGCAGGATATTTCCGCCATCACCGACATGCTGTCCGGCGCGGAAAAACCGCTGGTGATCGTCGGTGGCGGCGGCTGGACGCCCGAGGGCAAGGCCGGTTTCCGCCGTTTTGTCGAGGCGAACAACCTGCCGGTGCTGTCGTCCTTCCGTCGTCAGGATATCCTCGACAACACTTCGCCCGGCTATATCGGCGACGCGGGGCTGGGCAAGACGGCGGCGGTGCAGGCGGCGCTGGATGCGGCGGATGTAATCTTTGCCTTCAACATGCGTTTTGGCGAGAACACCACCGACGGCTATACGCGGTTCACGGTGCCGGACATGGGGCCGCGCCTGATCCACGCCCATGCCTCGGCCGAAGAACTGAACAAGGTCTACACCGCCGATCTGCCGGTGATTTCCGGCCCGAACCGTCTGGCCGCTGCGCTGGCCGAAGTGAACATGCCGGTCGGCTGGGCCGATTATGCAGGCGCGGCCAAGGCGGGCTACGAGGCCTCGCTGCAAACACCGCCGCAGCCCGGCGATCTGGACATGGGCGCGGTGGTGCGCCATTTGCAGGCCGATCTGCCCGCCGATGCGATCCTGACCAACGGCGCGGGGAATTTCGCCATCTGGCACAGCAAGTTTTTCCAATACGGCGCCGATGCCCGCCTGCTGGCGCCGCAATCCGGTGCCATGGGCTACGGCCTGCCTGCCGCGATTGCCGCCAAGGCCGAACACCCCGAGCGCGCCGTGGTCTGCATTGCCGGTGACGGCGATTTCCAGATGAACTGTCAGGAACTGGGCACCGCCATGCAGCACGGCATCGCCCCGATCGTGCTGGTGGTCAACAACGGCACCTATGGCACCATCCGTATGCACCAGGAACGCCGCTATCCCGAACGGGTCAGTTTTACCGACATCGCGAACCCCGACTTCGCGGCGCTGGCGCGGGCCTATGACTTCCACGCCGAACGGGTCACTCGCACGGCCGATTTCGCCGCGGCCTTCGCGCGTGCAAAGGCCGCGAAAACCGGCGCGTTGCTGGAACTTGTCGTCAGCCCCGAATCCCTTACCCCCGGCCAGACGCTCAGCCAGATGCGGGCGGCGGGCAAAGCAAAGGAAAACACATGACCGAATTCAACCGTATCCTGATCACCGGCGCGGCCGGCAGCCTCGGCACCGAGTTGCGCCGCGGTCTGAAGCACCTGACGAAACACATGCGCCTTGTGGACCGTGTGGACATGGGCGAAGCCGCCGAGGGCGAGGAACTGGTCATCTGCGACCTCTCCGACAAAGAGGCCGCCATCGCCCTGACCAAAGACGTGGATGTGA
This sequence comes from uncultured Rhodobacterales bacterium, assembly GCA_964506345.1. Taxonomy (GTDB): domain Bacteria; phylum Pseudomonadota; class Alphaproteobacteria; order Rhodobacterales; family Rhodobacteraceae; genus NORP23. The sequence continues at coordinate 20,507 of CAZDLV010000009.1, forward strand.
TCCTGCATTTCGCCGGTGTACCGCGCGAACAGAGCTTTGACGAGATCATGACCGACACCATCCCCGCCGCCTATCACATGTATGAAGGCGCGCGGCGGCACGGGGTGAAACGGGTGATCTATGCCTCCTCCATCCACGCGGTCGGCATGGCGGAGGTCGAGACCGTGCCGGGCGTGCATGGCCGCCACCGCCCCGACACATTCTATGGCATGACCAAGTGTTTCATCGAGGATCTCGGTTCCCTCTACTGGGACAAATGGGGGGTGGAGTCGGTCAACCTGCGCATCTGTTCCTGTTTCCCCGAACCGGCCGACCGCCGGATGCTCTGGAGCTGGCTGTCCTTCGGCGACATGGTGCGGCTGGTCGAGGCCTCGCTGACCGCGCCACGCGTGGCGTTTTCGGTGATCTACGGCACCTCGGACAACGCGCGGGCGGCGGTGTCGAACGCGGGGGCGGGGCATATCGGTTACCGGCCGCTGGACAGCGCCGACGGTTACGCCGCCGATATTCTGGCCCGCACCGAACGCGACGATCCGAACGAGCGCGTGGCGCGGGTGGTGGGGGGCTGGTTCTCCAACTATCCGCATCCCGAAGATGAAAGCTGACGTTGTTATCTGCGGCGGTGCCATCATCGGCAGCGCCGTGGCGTGGTTCCTGCGCGAGGCGGGTTTTGACGGCACGGTCACGGTGATCGAGCGCGACCCGACCTTCGCTCAGGCCTCCACCGCCCTGTCGGCCAGCGGTATCCGGCAACAGTTTTCCGACCCGCTCAACGTCGCGATCAGCCGTTTCGGGGTCGATTTCATTCGTGGCATGTCCGACCGCTGGGGGCTGGAGTCCGGTTTCCACGAAAACGGCTATCTCTATCTGGCGAACACCGGCGCGGGGGCGGATGTGCTGCGTGCCAACCATGCGGTGCAATCGGGCGCGGGGGCCGATGTGGAACTGCTGGACCCTCCGGCGCTGGCGGCGCGCTTTCCGCATCTGGAAACGGCGGATATCACCCTTGCCGCGCTGGGGCTGTCCGGCGAGGGCTGGTTTGACAACATGGGCCTGTTGCAGGGCTTTCGCCGTGCCGGGGCCACCCGCCTGCACGATACGGTGACGGGGCTGCGCGTTGCGGGCGGCAGGGTTGTGTCGGTGCAACTGGCCTCGGGTCAGGACATCGCCTGCGGGGTTTTCGTCAACGCTGCCGGTCCGGCTGCTGCCGCTGTCGCGCGTATGGCGGGCATTGATATTCCGGTGGAGCGGCGCAAACGCACCAATTTCCTGTTCGACTGTGCCACGCCGCCCGACGGCCCCCTGCCGCTGATGATCGACCCGAGCGGCGTCTGGGTCCGGCCCGAGGGGCGGCAGTTCCTGACCGGCTGCACCCCGCCCGACGATCCCGCCGTGGCAGCGGAGGATTTCGATCCCCGCCATAGCGAGTTCGAGGAAATCATCTGGCCCGCCCTTGCCGCGCGCTCGAAGAATTTCGAGGCGCTGAAGGTCATGCGTTTCTGGGCCGGACACTATGCCTATAACACGCTGGACCGGAACGCAGTGGTCGGCCCGCACCCGGAGGTCGGGAATTTCCTGTTCGCCAACGGGTTTTCCGGCCACGGGTTGCAACAGGCCCCCGCCGTCGGGAGGGCGCTGGCGGAGTGGATCGTGTTTGGCGGCTATCGCAGCCTTGACCTTGCACCGCTGGGGTATGACCGTATCGTGACCGGAATACCCCTGACCGAAAGATGCGTCATATGAACGACCCCGCACGATTGTATCAGGCGATCGACACCACATGGCCCGCCGCCGGATATGGCGAGAGCGGTCCCTTCACCCTGCGCCGTGGCGCGGGGGGCGGGCAGCGGGTCTCGGCGGCCTCGCTCCGCCATAGGGATTTCACCGACGCGGACATAGACGCCGCAGAGGCCGCCATGCAGGCCATGCAGCAACCGCTGTTGTTCATGATTCGCGCCGGTGACGATGCGCTGGACGCGGCGCTGGCGGCGCGCGGCTATTTCGTCAAGGATCCCGTGGTGCTGTTCACCGCCCCCGTGGCGGATCTGGCCCGTTTCGACCCGCAAGGGCTGGTGGCCATCGACGCGCCGGAGCCGCTGGCAGCGATGGCCGAAATCTGGGCAGAGGGCGGCATCGGGGCGGGTCGGCTGGATGTGATGCGCCGCGCGCCGGACCCCAGGGCCTGCTTTCTGGGCCGCATCGACGACCAGCCCGCCGGTGCGGCCTTTGTCGGCACCGACGGCCCGATTGCCATGCTGCACGCGCTGGAAATCCGGCCGGCGATGCGCCGCAGGGGGCTGGCCGTGCAGATGATCGGCGCGGGCGCGGCATGGGCGCAGCGCCACGGGGCCGACACCTTCGCGCTGGTGGTGACACAGGCCAATGACGCAGCGTGCGCCCTTTACCGCAAGCTCGGGATGCGCGAGGCTGGCCGCTATCATTACCGCAAGAAGGAGCCGTCATGAGTGATCTGCCCACTGCCCTCGACCTGCCACAGGTCGATCCCTTGCCCGAAGGCACCGCGAAGTTTTTCCGTATCTGCGAGGAAAAGCTGGGCGTCGTGCCGAATGTGCTGCGCGCCTTTGCCTTCGATATCGAAAAGCTGAACGCCTTTTCCGGCATGTATAACGACCTGATGCTGGCGGAATCCGGCCTGTCGAAACTGGAACGCGAGATGATCGCGGTGGCGGTTTCCTCGGTCAACCGCTGTTTCTATTGCCTCGTCGCCCACGGCGCGGCGGTGCGCGAGCTGTCCGGCCGCCCCGAACTGGGCGAGGCGCTGGTGATGAACTACCGCATGGCCGACCTGACCCCGCGCGAACGGGCCATGCTGGATTTCGCCGTGCTGATGACCGAGGCCAGCTACCGCATCGGGGAAGCCGACCGGCAGAAGCTGCGCGACGCGGGTTTTTCCGAGCGCGACATCTGGGACATCGCGGCGGTGGCGGGTTTCTTCAACATGACCAACCGCATGGCTTCGGCCATTGCGATGATGCCGAACCCGGAGTATCACGCACAGGCGCGATAGGGGATTTGCATGGCCGAGCCGTTACTGACAGTCGAGAACCTCGCGGTGCGTGCCGGCGCGAAACGCCTGCTGCACGACGTGGCGCTGGAGGTCTGCGAGGGCGAGATCGTCACCATCGTCGGCCCGAACGGCGCCGGAAAATCCACCCTGCTGAAGGCGATCATCGGCGCGGTGCCGCACAGCGCCGGAACCATCCGCAAACGCGACGGGCTGCGCATCGGCTATACCCCGCAAAAGCTGCATCTGGAAAAAACCCTGCCGCTGCCGGTCTCGCGTTTTCTGTCGCTGGCGGGCGGGTTGAAAAAGGGTGCGCGGGCGAAGGTGCTGGAACAGACCGGTATCCTGCCCCTGCGCGACAAGCAGATGGCCGACCTGTCGGGCGGGGAGCTGCAACGGGTGTTGCTGGCCCGTGCCCTGCTGCGCAAGCCCGAACTGCTGATCCTTGACGAGCCGACGCAGGGGCTGGACCAGCCGGCCGAGGAACGGTTCTATCAACTGCTGGCGCAGGTGCGCCACGAAACCGGCGCGGCGGTGCTGATGGTCAGCCATGATCTGCATGTGGTCATGGCGGAATCCGACCGGGTGATCTGCCTGAACGGGCATGTGTGTTGTTCCGGCGTGCCGTCCAGCGTTTCCGCCGATCCGGCCTATATCGAGATGTTCGGCGCCCGTGCGGCGCTCGCCCCCTATCAGCACCGGCACGACCATTCGCACGAACACGGGGATCATCGCCATGATTGACGATTTCCTGCTGCGTGCCCTGATCGCCGGTCTGGTGATTGCCATCGCCGCCGCGCCGCTCGGTTCGCTGGTGGTCTGGCGGCGCATGGCGTTTTTCGGCGAGGCAACGGGCCACGCCGGTTTGCTGGGCATTGCGCTGGGGCTGGTGCTGGGGCTGCCGATGATCGTCGGGGTGGCGATATTGGCGGGGGCGATGGCGCTGGTGGTGACCTATGCCACCTATCGCGGCACCTATGCGGTCGATACCATTCTGGGGGTGTTCGCCCATAGCGCGCTGGCCATCGGGCTGGTCGTGGCCTCGCTGCTGCCGGGGGTGCGGGTCAATCTGATGCAGGCGCTGCTGGGGGATATCCTGTCGGTCAACTGGGCCGATATCGCCATGATCTCGGGCGGGAGCATGGCGATCCTGCTGGTGATGGTGCTGCGCTGGCGGGCCTTGCTGAACGGCACGCTCAGCCCCGAACTGCTGGTGGCGGAGGGCGGCTCGAAACTGCTGGACCATCTGGTGTTTACCCTGTCGCTGGCCCTGTTCGTGGCGCTGGCGATGAAGCTGGTCGGTGTGCTTCTGATCACCGCCATGCTGATCCTGCCCGCCGCCGCCGCGCGGCCGCTGTCGCGCACGCCCGAACAGATGGTGGCGATTGCCGGAATTGTCGGTGTCGGCGCGGTCGGGGCCGGCCTGTGGTTCAGCTGGGTCAGTGACGCGCCCGCCGGACCGTCGATCGTGATGATGGCCAGCGCCGGTTTTGTTATCACCAACCTTGCGCAACTGCTGCGCCGATAGGAGGTCCCCCGTGCGAACCGGTTTCATATTCCTGACGCTGGCCTATGTGCTGAGCCAGTTCTACCGCGCCTTCCTTGCCGTGCTGACGCCGGTGCTGGGCACGGATCTGGGGGCGAGCGCGGCGGACCTGTCGCTGGCCTCGGGCCTGTGGTTCGGGTTTTTTGCCGCCATGCAGATACCGGTCGGCTGGGCGCTGGACCGGTTCGGGCCGCGCTGGACGGCCTCGGTGCTGCTGGCGCTGGGCGGGGGCGGCGGCTCGGCCCTGTTCGCCACGGCGCAATCGCCCGCAGGGGTGCAGGCGGCGATGGCACTGATCGGCATCGGCTGCGCGCCGGTCCTGATGGCCAGCTTCTATATCTTCGCGCGCCTCTATCGTCCGGCGGTGTTCGGCACGCTGGCAGATCGGA
>CAZDLV010000010.1:0-24834 GCA_964506345.1 uncultured Rhodobacterales bacterium
TTCTGGTCCGGCGCACCCTAGACGTGACGTCGCGGCGGGACAAGCGGAACGTAGGACTGGCACTGGCGGGGTGGCGGCTTTATGCTAGGTTGCAGAGCGTCCGGATAGAGCGGACCGGAATTAGGTGATTCATGAAAACCCGGACTTCGCCACCGCCGCGCGCGGCGTACGACAATAGCTGGCCTGCGCATCTGCGCGGGACCATGGCGCTGGGCCTGCCGATTATCGGCACGCAGATGGCGCAGATGGGAATCGGGTTTGTCGATACGATGATGCTGGGCTGGATGGGGGCGACGACGCTGGCGGCCTCGGTGCTGGGGACGACAGTGTTTTTCATGGTGCTGGTGGTCGGTTTCGGGCTGGCGCAGGCGGTGATGCCGCTGGCCAGCCAGGCGGCGGGCGAGGGCGACGAACGCAGTTTGCGCCGTTCGGTGCGGATGGGGTTCTGGGTGGTGACGGCTTACGGTGTGCTGATGATGCCGCTGTTGTGGAACACCGGTGCGATATTGTTGGCAATGGGGCAGGACCCCGAACTGGCGGCCAGCGCCCAGATTTATGTGCGTATCGTGCAATGGTCGATTTTTCCGGTGCTGATTGTGTCGGTGTTGCGGTCCTATCTGGCGTCGGTGGAGCGGATCCAGATTGTCATGTGGGTGACGCTGGCGGCCGTGGGGGTGAACGGCGCGCTGAACTATGCTCTGATTTTCGGCAATTTCGGGGCGCCGGCGCTGGGTCTTGCCGGTGCGGCGCTGGCCAGTTTGACAACCAATATCCTGTCGGCGGCGGCGATTGTTACCTATTGCCAGAATGTCGAGCATATTCGCCGCCACGAGATTTTCGTGCGGTTCTGGCGCGCCGACTGGGTTGCCTTTCGCGAGGTGTTCCGGCTGGGCCTGCCGATCAGCATGACGATTCTGGCCGAGGTCGGGCTGTTTTCCGTCGCGTCGATCATGATGGGGTGGATTGGCACCATTCCGTTGGCGGCGCACGGGATCGCGTTGCAGATTACGTCCATCAGTTTCATGATTCCGCTAAGTTTTTCGCAGGCGGGGACTGTGCGGCTGGGGCGGGCGATCGGGCGCAAGGATCCGTTGGGGGTCGAACGCGCCGGCTGGACCGTGATCGTGCTGGGTGTCGGGTTTGCGGTGTTTTCGGCAGCGGTGTTTGTGTCGGTTCCGCAAGCGCTGATCTCGCTTTATCTGGACGCGGCGAATCCCGATGCAGCGGATATTCTGGCATATGGTGCGCCGCTGCTGGCGGTGGCAGCGGCGTTTCAGGTGGTGGATTCGTTGCAGGTTCTGGGGGCGGGGTTGCTGCGGGCGTTGAAGGATACGCGGGTTCCGATGTTTATCGCCATGTTCAGCTATTGGGCGGTTGGTGTGCCTGCGGCCTATATTCTGGGGTTCGTGCGCGACCTTGGCGGCGTCGGGGTCTGGAGCGGTCTGGCGCTGGGGCTGGCGTTTGCGGCGGTCCTGATGAACTGGCGGTATTTCCGGCGCGGGCGGCTGGGACTGATGCGTTTGTAATTTGCGCCCGCGCGGTGGTATCAATGCCTTTCGGATATATCGGAGGGACCAATGCCCAGCAGTTTGAAGTCGATTTTTGAAAAAATTTCCGTCTTGCAGGAGGACCTGGAGGTCAGCCTGTCGGAAAAGACGGAAAAGTTCAGGTATTCCTATGAAAACCGCAAAATCCGTTTCAGGGCCGAGGCGCTGAGGTGGCAAGCGGGTTTCAAGACGAATTTGTGGCGGTATGTGTCCGGCGCCGGAATTTTGACTGTGTTGAGTGCGCCGGTGATTTACGGGTTGGTCATTCCGTTTGTTATTCTGGATATCGCGGTTGTTGTCTATCAGGCGATCTGTTTTCCGGTTTACGGTATCGAAAAGGTGCGGCGCGGCGATTATATTGTGATCGACCGGCATCATCTGGCCTATCTTAACCTCGTGCAGAAACTGAATTGCGTTTACTGTGGCTATGGCAACGGGCTGATGGCTTTCGTGTCCGAGGTTGCGGCGCGGACCGAGGCCTACTGGTGTCCGATCAAACACGCCAGCAAACTGGCTGCCTATCACCAACACTACCCGCATTTTTCCGATTTTGGTGATGCGGAACAGTTCGAGAATGACCTGAAGCGCAATATGGCACGGGTGCAAAAAGGCAGCGCGCGCCCGAAGGCCGATTGAGTTTGGCCGGCCGCCCCCATAGTGTCGGGGAAAACACGAGGGACAGATATTTGGCAGATCGAAACATGGCCGGTAAAAACACACGCATCCAGCGGGAAAAACGGCAAATGATCCTCGAGGCCGCGTTGCAGGTCTTTTCCGAGAACGGATTTCGCGGCGCGACGCTGGACCAGATTGCGGCACAGGCCGGTTTGTCCAAACCCAACATGCTGTATTATTTTGCGGGCAAGGAAGAAATTTACTGCACGTTGCTGAATCGTTTGCTGAAAACATGGCTGGAGCCGTTGGAACGGATTTCGGCCGACGGGGACCCGCATGAGCAGATCATGGGGTATATTTGCGCCAAACTGGAATTTTCCCGCAGTTTTCCGCGCGAAAGCCGCCTTTTTGCCAACGAGATCCTGAACGGGGCGCCGCGGATGTTGTCGGAATTGCAGGGGCCGCTCAAGACATTGGTGGACCAGAAGGCGGCGATCCTGCAAGGCTGGATGGACGCGGGCAAGCTGGCACAGGTCGATCCGCGCCACTTGCTGTTTTCCATCTGGGCAACGACGCAGCACTACGCCGATTTTGCCGTGCAGATGCAGGCGGTGCTGGGCGACAGTGATCCCGATCCGATCAAAACCGGGAGTAAATTTCTGGAGTCGTTGTTCTTTCGCGGGCTTGATCCGCGATAGGGCCTTGTAATCCGGCGGGCGGGGGGGTATATCCGCCTCAACAGCGGCAAGACTGGCTTCCAACCCCAGCCTTCCATCGGAATTTCGACGGGCCGCGCGCCCGTTTTTTTGTGTCTGGAGAGATATGTCCGACCTTATCGCCAAAGCCGCCATCGACGTTCGTCTGGCCGAGATCGTAACCCCCGTTATCGAGGATCTGGGGTTCGAGCTGGTGCGCCTGCGCCTGATGTCCGGCAAGAACACTGTGTTGCAGATCATGGCCGACCGGCCCGAGGGCAATATCAACGTCGATGACTGCGCCGAGATTTCGCACGCGCTTTCTGCTACACTGGATGTCGAGGACCCGATTGACGGGGAATATGCGCTGGAGGTTTCCAGCCCCGGCATCGACCGTCCGCTGACGCGGCTGAAGGATTTCGAGACGTTCGAGGGATACGAGGTCCGGCTGGTGACCAGCGAGTTGATCGACGGGCGCAAGCGGTTCAACGGTGTCTTGCGCGGGGTCGAGGGAAACGAAGTTCTGGTCGAGATTGCCGAGGGGACTATCGGCCTCGAATTCGACTGGCTGGTCGAGGCGAAGCTGCTGCTGACCGATGAATTGATCGCCGAGAGTCTGAAGGCCCGCAAGGGTGACGACCTCGACGAGAGTGCATTTGACGAGATTGAAACGGACGAAGACTCCGACACGGAAGAGGAATAAATCATGGCTATTACCAGTGCAAACCGGCTGGAATTGTTGCAGATTGCGGATGCTGTCGCGCGTGAAAAACTGATCGATCCCGAACTGGTGATTGCCGCGATGGAAGAAAGCCTGGGCAAGGCGGCGCGGTCGCGCTACGGGGCGGAATACGATATCCGCGCCCATATCGACCGCAAGACCGGCGAATTGACCATGACCCGCAACCGCACCGTGGTCGAGGAGGTCGAGAACACCTTTACCGAACTGACGCTGGACGAGGCGAAGGAGATTGACCCGGAGGCCGGGATCGGCTCCGTTCTGGTTGACCCGCTGCCGCCGATGGATTTTGGCCGTATCGCGGCGCAGTCGGCCAAGCAGGTGATCATGCAGAAGGTGCGCGAAGCCGAGCGCGAGCGCCAGTTCGAGGAATTCAAGGACCGCGTGGGCGAAATCATCAACGGCTCGGTCAAACGGGTCGAATACGGCAATGTCATCGTGGACGTGGGCCGTGGCGAGGCGATCCTGCGGCGTGACCAGTTGATCAACCGCGAGGCCTTCCGCACCGGCGACCGCGTGCGCGCCTATATCCGCGACGTGCGTTCCGAAGTTCGCGGCCCGCAGATTTTCCTGAGCCGCACCGCGCCGGAGTTTCTGGCCGAGTTGTTCAAGATGGAAGTGCCGGAGATTTACGACGGGATCATCGAGATCAAGGCGGTTGCCCGCGATCCCGGTTCGCGTGCGAAGATCGGCGTGATTTCCTATGACAATTCTATTGATCCGGTCGGGGCCTGTGTCGGTATGCGCGGCTCGCGCGTGCAGGCGGTGGTCAACGAGTTGCAGGGCGAGAAGATCGACATCATCCCGTGGAACGAGGATCAGGCGACCTTCCTTGTGAATGCGTTGCAGCCGGCCGAGGTTTCCAAGGTGGTGATCGACGAGGAGGCCGACCGTGTCGAGGTCGTGGTGCCGGAGGACCAGTTGTCGCTGGCTATCGGGCGGCGCGGGCAGAACGTGCGTCTGGCCAGCCAGATCACCGGACTGGACATCGACATCATGACCGAGGCCGAGGAATCCGAACGCCGTCAGGCGGAATTCGCCGAGCGCACCAAGCTGTTCATGGAAACCATGAACGTGGACGAGATGGTGGCGCAGTTGCTGGTTTCCGAAGGGTTCGCGACGTTGGAGGAAGTGGCCTATATCGATATCGACGAGCTGTTGTCTATCGACGGGTTCGAGGAATCCACCGCCGAGGAATTGCAGGCCCGCGCGCGGGAATCGCTGGACGAGCTGAACGCCAAGGCCATCGAGAAGGCCCGCGAGATGGGCGTCGAGCAGAGCCTGTTCGATTACGAGGGGCTGACCCCGCAGATGTTCGTGGCGCTGGCCGAGGACGGGATTACCTCGCTGGAGGAATTCGCGCGCTGTGCGGATTGGGAACTGGCGGGCGGTTACACCACGGTTGACGGCAAACGTGTGAAGGACGACGGCTTGCTGGAGAAATTCGACGTCGGTCTGGAGGAAGCACAGGCGTTGATCATGAACGCCCGTCTGGCGCTGGGCTGGGTCACCGAGGAACAACTGGCCGAGGACGAGGCCGCCGCAGCGGCCGCTGAAGCCGAAGAAAACGCAACAGAGGGCGACGCCTGATATAAGGCCGTCCGAAGGAGAGCGCATTGAACGAAGTGCATCGTAAAAAGCCCGATACTGCGGCTGCCGAAAGGCGCTGCATTGTCACGCGGGAATCCGCCCCGAAAGGCGGGCTGGTGCGCTTTGCTGTCGGGCCCGAGGGGCTGGTGGTGCCGGATGTGCTGGAAAAACTCCCCGGGCGGGGGCTGTGGGTGACGGCGGATCGCGACCTGATCAACGAGGCGGTGAAAAAGGGGCTGTTTGCCCGCGCCGCCAAAATGCAGGTCACGGTGTTGCCCGATCTGGCGGACCATGTGGAAATGTTGCTGGTGCGCCGCGTGGTCGATATGCTGTCGATGGGGCGCAAGGCCGGTCGCGCGGTGGCGGGGCTGGAGAAGGTCAAAACCTGGCTGATGGACGACAAGGCGGCGCTGTTGTTGCAGGCCTCGGACGGGTCGGAACGCGGAAAATCGGCGCTGAGGCCGCCGGCGGGACCGGAAACCCTGATTGAATGCCTGACCAGCCGCGAATTGGGCATGGCCTTTGGGCGAGATACTGTGATACATGCCGCCATGACAAGGGACGGTATCACGGATCGAGTCCTTTATGATGCAACCCGTTTGACGGGGTTGCGCAAGAATTAGGCCCCGCAAGGGTGCCACGGAACGGCGGGGAAGTCCCCGCACTGAAAGGTTAAGACGGAATGAGCGATTCTAAAGGTAACGACGGCAAAAGCAAAACACTGGGTCTGGGCGGCGGCTCCGGCACGGTGCGCCAAAGCTTTAGCCATGGACGGACGAAAGCGGTCGTTGTCGAAACCAAACGCAAGCGCGTGGTTGTGCCCAAGCCGGGTGCGGCCAAAGGCAAGGGCGGCGTGCAGCGCCGGACCTCGGGCGTCGGTGTGTCCGATGCGGAGATGGCGCGCCGCCGCAAAGCGCTTGAAGCTGCGCAGGCCATGGAATCCGAGCGTCTGGCCAAGGAAAAGGCCGAAGGGTCCGCGCGCGAGGCCGAGCGCGCCCGCCGCCGCGCCGAGAAAGACGCCGCTGCCCGTGCCGCCGAGGAAAAAGAAATTCGCAAACAGCGCGAGGCCGAAGAGGCCCGCCTGAAAGCCGAGGAAGAAGCCAAGGCCAAGTCCGCCAAGGCGGAAAAACCGGCGCGGGCCAAGAAAGAAGAGACTGTCGATCCGGCGGCAGCGCAGGCACAGGCCACGCGGGCCGAGGCTGGCCGTGTGGCCCCGACACCGTCGGGCAAGAAACCCCGCAGCGACGACAAGAAACAGTCGCGTGGACGCGGCGGTGATGACCGTCGCCGTTCCGGCAAGTTGACAATCAATCAGGCGCTGGGCGGGGGCGGCAACCGTCACCGGTCGATGGCGGCGATGAAACGCCGTCAGGAGCGCGAGAAACGCAAGATGCAAGGGGGCCCGGTCGAACACGAAAAAATCGTGCGCGAGGTGCAGGTGCCCGAGACAATCACCGTTCAGGAGCTGGCCAACCGCATGACCGAGAAGGTCGCGGCCGTCGTGAAGGCGCTGATGACCAACGGGATCATGGCGACGCAGAACCAGACCATCGACGCGGACACCGCCGAGCTGATCGTCGAGGAATTCGGCCACAAGGTCGTGCGTGTTTCCGATGCGGACGTCGAGGACGTGATTGTTGCCGACGAGGATAAAGCAGAGGACCTGAAACCGCGCGCGCCGATCATCACGATCATGGGGCATGTGGACCACGGGAAAACCTCGTTGCTGGATGCGATCCGCAAGACCAGCGTTGTAACCGGCGAGGCTGGCGGTATCACACAGCATATCGGCGCCTATCAGGTGAGCACCGATAGCGGTGCCAAGCTGACGTTCCTTGATACGCCGGGCCATGCGGCGTTTACGTCGATGCGCTCGCGCGGGGCGCAGGTGACGGATATTGTTATTCTGGTGGTGGCGGCGGATGATTCCGTCATGCCGCAGACCATCGAGGCGATTGCCCATTCGAAAGCGGCCGGTGTGCCGATGATCGTGGCGATCAACAAATGCGACAAGCCGGGCGCCGATCCTGACAAGGTGCGGGCCGAGCTGCTGCAGCACGAAGTGATCGTGGAAAAAATGTCCGGTGATGTTCTGGATGTGGAGGTTTCCGCCATCACGGGGCAGGGGCTTGATACCCTGCTGGAAAACATTGCCTTGCAGGCCGAGTTGCTGGAACTGAAGGCCAACCCCGACCGCCCCGCCGAAGGCGCAGTGATCGAGGCGAAGCTGGACGTGGGCCGTGGTCCGGTCGCAACGGTTCTGGTGCAGAAAGGCACGCTGAAACGCGGCGATATCTTTGTGGTTGGCGAGCAGTGGGGCAAGGTCCGCGCGTTGATCAACGATCAGGGCGAGCGCGTGAACGAGGCCGGTCCGTCGATTCCGGTCGAGGTGCTGGGCCTGAACGGCACGCCCGAGGCCGGCGATGTTCTGAACGTGGTTCCGAACGAGGCGAAAGCCCGCGAGATCGCCGATTACCGCGCACAGGTCAGCAAGGACAAACGCGCCGCGGCCGGCGCTGCCACCACGCTGGACCAGTTGTTGGCCAAGGCCAAGGCCGACGAGACCGTCGCCGTGCTGCCGATCGTTATGAAAGCCGACGTGCAGGGGTCTGCCGAGGCTATCGTTCAGGCGATGGAGAAGGTCGGAAACGAGGATGTGCGCGTGCAGGTTCTGCACTCGGGCGTTGGCGCGATCACGGAATCGGATGTGACCCTGGCCGAGGCCTCGGGCGCGCCGATCATCGGTTTCAACGTGCGTGCCAATGCACCGGCCCGCAACAGCGCCAACCAGAAAGGTGTGGAGATCCGCTATTACTCCATCATCTACGATCTGGTGGACGATGTGAAAAAAGCGGCCTCGGGGCTGCTGTCGCCCGAGATCAAGGAAACCTTTATCGGGTATGCCACGATCAAAGAGGTCTTCAAGATCACGGGCGCGGGCAAGATTGCCGGTTGTATCGTTACCGAGGGCGTGGCCCGTCGTGCCGCAGGCGTGCGCTTGCTGCGTGACAATGTGGTGATCCACGAAGGCAAGCTGAAAACGCTGAAACGCTTCAAGGACGAAGTGAAAGAAGTGCAGTCCGGTCAGGAATGCGGCATGGCCTTCGAGCGGTATGAAGATATCCGCGAGGGCGATGTGATCGAGATTTTCGAGACCGAGGAAATCACCCGCACGCTGGACTAACCCGCGCGAAACGGATCGAAGGGCCGCCTCCGGCAACGGAGTGCGGCCTTTTTTGTGATTTTTTCTTGCCAAGCTACGCTGTAGATGCCCAACTGTCGCGGCTTAACAAGGAGGACCCAATGAAACCCTATTTCAAAACCGCGCCGGACGCGAACGGCTTTTTCGGCGATTACGGCGGTGCGATGCTGCCGCCGCCGCTGGTGCCGCATTTTGCCGAGATTGTCGAAGCCTACGAGAAGATTTCCAAGTCGGCGGACTATATCAACGAGTTGCGCTATATCCGCAAGCATTTCCAGGGGCGGCCGACGCCGATTTCCTTCCTCAAGAACCTGTCCGAGATGGCCGGCGGCGCGCGGATCTATGCCAAGCGCGAGGATCTGAACCATACCGGCGCGCACAAGCTGAACCATTGCATGGCCGAGGGGTTGTTGGCGAAATACATGGGCAAGACCAAGCTGATCGCGGAAACCGGTGCGGGACAGCACGGGGTGGCGCTGGCGACGGCGGCGGCCTATTTCGGGCTGGAATGCGAAATTCACATGGGCGAGGTCGATATCGCCAAAGAAGCACCGAACGTCACCCGCATGAAATTGCTGGGCGCAACGGTCGTGCCGGTGGGCGAGGGTGCCAAGACCCTGAAAGAGGCGGTGGACAGTGCCTTCGGGTCCTATGTGGCGCAGGCAGATCATGCGCTGTTCGGTATCGGGTCTGTCGTGGGGCCGCATCCGTTCCCGATGATGGTGCGCGATTTCCAGAAAATCGTCGGTGTTGAGTCGCGCGAACAGTTTGTCGAGATGACCGGAGAATTGCCGGATATTGTCGCCGCCTGTGTCGGGGGCGGATCGAATGCCATGGGGATATTCTCGGGCTTTATCGATGACGAGGATGTGGACCTTTACGGGGTCGAGCCGCTGGGCACCTCGTCCAAGTTGGGGGACCACGCCGCGACGCTGACCTACGGGCAGGACGGGGATATCCACGGTTTCCGCACCAAGATGCTGGTGGACGAGAACGGCGAGCCGGCGCCGGTGAATACGCTGGCCTCGGGGCTGGATTATCCCGGCGTCGGGCCGGAACACGCGTATTTGCAGAAAATCGGCAAGGTGACCTATACCACCGCCGACGACAAAGAGGCGCTGGATTCTTTCTACAAGCTGTCGCGCTATGAAGGCATCATTCCGGCATTGGAAAGCGCGCACGCCATGGCCTTTGCCTTGCGCGAGGCGAAAAACCACAAGGGCAAGGCGATTTTGATCAACCTGTCGGGGCGCGGGGACAAAGACCTCGATTATGTTGTCGAAACCTACGGTTACGGCGAATAGACAAACTGCGGGTGCGGGCGGGTTTCTGCCCGCGCCCTCTGGCATTCGGTATCGACGGTTCTTATATCAAGCCGAGCAAACGGAGGCCGAACATGAGTGATGAAACCCGATTTCCCGGATGGCACGGCACGACAATCGTCGGGGTGCGCAAGGGTGGAAAAGTGGTGATCGCCGGCGACGGGCAAGTCAGTCTGGGCCAGACGATCATCAAAGGGTCGGCGCGCAAGGTTCGCCGGATTTCGCCGGGCGGGCATGATGTGGTGTGTGGCTTTGCCGGATCGACGGCCGATGCGTTTACGTTGCTGGAACGGCTGGAAGTGAAGCTGGAGGCGGCGCCCGGACAGCTGGCGCGGGCCTCGGTCGAATTGGCCAAGGACTGGCGCACAGACAAATACCTGAAAAACCTCGAGGCGATGCTGATCGTGACCGACGGCGCCGACTTGTTTGTCATCACCGGTGCCGGCGATGTGCTGGAGCCGGAACATGATGTGACGGCGATCGGGTCGGGTGGAAATTTCGCGCTGGCAGCCGGCCGCGCCATGTACCCGTTCGAGGAGGACGCCGAAGTGATTGCGCGCCGTGCGCTGGAAATCGCGGCGGAGATTTGCGTGTATACCAACGGAAATATGACGGTGGAGAGCATCAGTGCCTGATTTTAGTGCGGACGATATACGCGCAGGCGTCGCCGCCGGTCTTATCGACGAGGCGCAGGCAGCGGGGCTGATCGCGATTGCCAACAAACGGTTGGGGTATCGCCGGAATATGGGGGCCGAGGACGAACCGTTTGAATTGTTCAAGGGGTTCTCCGAGATTTTCGTGACCGTGGGGCTGGGAATTCTCTACGGCGGGTTTATGAGCGTGGCGGTCCTGACCGGAAATATCGCGGTCGTTGCTACAATATCGGCGGTGTTGACGGCGCTGTTCGCTTTCTATTTCACGCTGAAACGCCGCATGACCTTGCCGAGCATCGGGTTGGCGATTGTATATGCAGGGTCGGTTGCGGTTCTGGCCAGCAGTTTTCTGATCGACTTCGATGCCGACCCTTCGGTTCTGGGATATCGGGTATTGGCGGTCTGTGCGATCGGTGCGGTTGCCATGCTGGGGTATTTCTGGAAATTCCGCGTGCCGTTTGCGATGTTTCTGTTTGGCTTGTTCGGGGCCGGGATTGCGGTTTCCATTGCCGGAATTGTTGCGCCCGAATCGATTTTCGCCTCGGCGTTCATGCGAAATGCTGACGGATTTTTCGATATCAGCCGCAACCCTACAATGGCGTGGACCCTGTTGATCTTCGGGCTTCTGGCATTTCTGGGCGGGATGTATTTCGACACACGGGATCCTTACCGGATATCGCGGTTGTCGGCCTGCGGGTTCTGGCTGCACATTCTGGCGGCTCCGGCGATTGTCAATGTTGTGGCGCTCAGCTTGCTGAATCTGGACGGCGGTGTCGGCTATGGGCTGGCAACGCTGGCGCTGGTGGTGATTGCGGTTGTGGCGCTGGTGATTGACAGGCGCTCGTTTCTGACCGCCGGTATCGCCTATATCGGCATCATCCTGGCCTGGGCGCTGGGATCGGGCAGTGGCGGCGAGTGGACGATTGCGCTGACGTTGTTGTTGATGGGGGCGTTCATCACATCGCTTGGCACCTGGTGGGTGCAGTTGCGCGCCGCCATGATGCGCCGGTTGCCGGAATTTCCGTTGAAAAATCGACTCCCGCCCTATCAGGAGGCACTATGACCGACCTTACCCCCCGCGAAATCGTGTCCGAACTGGACCGGTATATTATTGGCCAGTCGGATGCGAAACGCTCTGTTGCCGTGGCCCTGCGCAACCGCTGGCGGCGCAAGCAGTTGCCGGATGATTTGCGTGACGAGGTGTATCCGAAGAACATCCTGATGATCGGTCCGACCGGCGTTGGCAAGACCGAAATCAGCCGGCGTCTGGCCAAACTGGCCGGGGCGCCGTTTTTGAAAGTCGAAGCGACGAAGTTTACCGAGGTCGGCTATGTCGGGCGCGATGTGGAACAGATCATTCGCGATCTGGTCGACAGCGCCATCCTGATGACGCGCGAAACCATGCGCGAGGATGTAAAGGCCAAGGCCTATTCAGCCGCCGAAAGCCGCGTTATCGATGCCCTTGCAGGGACGGACGCGCGCGAGCAGACCCGCGAGATGTTTCGCAAGAAATTGCGCGACGGTGTGCTGGACGACAAGGAAATCGAACTGGAGCTGGCCGACAATTCCAACCCGATGCAGATGGTGGACATCCCGGGCCAGCCGGGCGGTGGCATGGGTATGCTGAACCTCGGCGATATTTTTGGCAAGGCAATGGGTGGGCGCACCACGCGGCGGCGGGTCAAGGTCGCGGACAGCTATGATTTGCTGATCGCGGACGAGGCTGACAAGTTGCTGGACGAAGAAACGATCAACAAGGCGGCGGTTGATGCGGTCGAACAGAACGGAATTGTGTTTCTGGACGAGATCGACAAGGTGTGCGTGCGTGCCGATTCCCGTGGCGCAGATGTTTCGCGCGAGGGGGTGCAGCGCGATTTGCTGCCGTTGATCGAGGGGACGACGGTTTCGACGAAATACGGGCCGGTGAAAACCGACCATATCCTGTTTATTGCCTCGGGGGCTTTTCATATTGCCAAGCCGTCGGATTTGTTGCCGGAATTGCAGGGCCGCCTGCCGATCAGGGTGGAATTGCGCGCGCTGACCGAACAGGATTTCGTGCGGATTTTGACCGAAACAGATAACGCGCTGACCCGTCAATACGCGGCGCTGATGGCGACCGAGGATGTCACCGTAACCTTCAGCGACGACGGTATCGCCGCCCTTGCCAAAATCGCGGCCGAGGTCAATCGTGCGGTGGAAAACATCGGCGCGCGGCGGTTGTATACCATTCTGGAACGGGTGTTCGAGAAGCTGAGTTTCGAGGCGCCCGACAAAGGCGGCTTGTGTGTCGAGGTCAACGCGGATTTTGTCGAAACGCATCTGGGCGAGCTGTCCCGTTCTACGGATTTGAGCCGCTATGTGTTGTAGCCGAAATAGGCCCGCCACGGTTTGACGGTTTCCAGTGCCCCGGGCATGAGGTCGGCGTAGCGTTCCCACCGTCGCAGCGCGGTTTTATAGATGGGTTGCACGACCTGTGAATAGCTTGCGGTGTTGATCCGCGTGCGTTTTTGTGCGGTGGCGTGATGATCCAGCATCGCGGGATGCCAGTCCAGACCGAGAAATCCGACCAGTGGCCGCAAGGATTTTTCGGCGTCCGTGACCAGATCCTCGTAGCGCAATACGAAGTGATCGACGTCGAGTTTTTCCAGATACAGTTTCCACAGTGAAAATGTCTGCGCGTAGATATCGGCGGTGGAGCCGGGCGTTATAAATGTTGCTGTGGCGTCATTTATCGCAAAATTTTGCATGAAACAGCTTAGCACCACATCGGCGGGATCGCGTAGCGCCAAAATGAATTTTGCTTGCGGGAATACGCGCATGATCTCGGCAATGTGGATGATGTTTAGCGGCATCCTGTCAACCCGGACGGGCGCTTCGCCTGCTTCAACGGTGAGTGCGCGCATATATGTGTCGGCCGCTTTTTGCACCTTGATTGACGATACTGTTTCCAGCCGGTTGATCCGCCCCGGACCGTCGGTGCCAAGAACGTTTGTCAGCTTGTTCACCAGCGGCTTTTCTTCGGTAACAGCGATATCCGGGTGCCCGCGCAGGAACGTGTCCAGCAATGTGGTGCCGGAACGGGGGAAGCCGATCATAAAGACCGGCTCATCGGTCGATGTGTCCACAGGTTTCCAGCCGGCCGGATCAATGTCGGAGAAATAGGTTTGGCGCTCGCGGATCTGATCGGGAATGCGGTTTGTATCGAATGAACCGGCCGGGGCTTGTGCAAGCGCACGCCGGTTTGTGGTGGAAAACAAGGCAAAGGCGCGGGCATGGTGGCCCAGCTTGTCCTCGACTTTGGCCAGTTTTTCGGTCCGTATATTTTCAAGGGTTTCGTTTTCCAGCGCCGCCCCCCGGGAAAAGCTGATCGAGTCGAGCTGTCGGCGGGCGGCCTCCGGATCGTGGTTCCGGATCGAGAGCAGGCCGCTGCATATGACGGTGACGGAATGGTCGCGAAGATGTTCATCGAGATGCCGGTGTAATTGTTCCAGCTGCTCGACATCGTTGGATTGTTCGATTTCCGACAAAATGTTTGCGGCGGCCTCGGCAAATGCCGGTTGTATGGACAAGGCTTTGGCGAAGGATTTGCGGGCGGCGTCGAGGTCATTCATTTCCTGATATATCAGGCCGAGCGTGTTCCAGCCTTCGGCAAACCCGGGATGTATCCGCAACGCTTTGACAAGGGCCCGTTTGGCAGGCAGGATTTTCCCCGATGCCATCTGTGCCTTGCCAAGATTTCTGAGGATTTCAAAATTGTCCGGGTCGAGTTTGACCGCCTTCTGGAAATGGCGCTCTGCCGGTTTCCAGTTTTCAAGATGCGCCTGCACACCGCCCAGAATATTGAACAACAGCGGCTCACGCGGATATTTGCCGAGCAGCGTCGTGGCCATTTGGTGCGCGGCCTCTATCTGCCCGGATGTGAACAGGTTGGCGGCCCTTGCCAGTTCCGCAATCTTTTGGCGCGCAGCCGGCGAGGGGGACACCGGTTAGACCTTTTTCATGAACGCGGTTTTCAGAACAATTGTCGATTTGCCGATCCGGCACTCGATTTGTTCGGGGTTGCCGGTCAGGCGGACGTTTTTGATTTGCGAGCCGCGTTTCAGGGTTTTCGACATCCCTTTGACCTTCAGATCCTTGATCACCATCACGGTATCGCCATCGTTGATTGTGGTGCCGTTGCTGTCTTTCGTGTCCATCGATACGTCCTTTGGTTAGTCGGGTGTCAGCATATAGCCCGCGCCGCGCACGGTCTGCAAGTATCGCGGCCGTTTCGGATCCGACTCGATTTTGCGTCTTAGGCGAGTGACTTGCACGTCGATGGCGCGTTCCTGTGCGCTACCGTCGTCCTTACCCATGTCCTCGACCAGTTGTGTGCGGCTTACGGCCTCGTGCGGGCGCGTGGCGAAAATGCGCATCAGGGCGGTTTCCGTTGCCGTCAGGCGCACACGTTCGTCGTTGCGCCACAATTCGCTGCGCCGGATATCATAGCGCAGATCGCCCATGTGCAGGGTTTTCGGCGGTGGTGTGGCAATGTCGGTTTTGGGGACGCGGCGAAGGATAGCGTTGACGCGCAGCAGCAGTTCTTGCGGCTCGAACGGCTTGGGCAGGTAGTCGTCCGCGCCGGCCTCCAGCCCCTTGATGCGGTCCTGTGCCTCGCCGCGCGCGGTCAACAGCATAATCGGGGTTTGCAAGCTGCGACGCAGGTCCCTGGTCAGGGAAAACCCGTCTTCGCCCGGCATCATCACATCGATGACCAGCATATCGAATTCCAGTCCGCCAAGCAGGCGGCGGGCATGGTCGGCATTGCGCGCGGCTGTTACCAGAAATCCGTTGCGGGTCAGGAACTTTTTCAACAACCCGCGAATGCGTTCGTCATCATCCACGATCAGCAAATGGGCGTCGGAAATTTCGTTTGCGGTTACGGTCATCGCGGGGCGCAGTCATTCAGCAGCTTTTCCCGCATCGCCGGATCGATCATTTGCTCCAGAACAGTGCGAAACCCGTGGACCGCGTCAGGTCCGGCATTGGAGTAGGCCTTGCGCATCCGCTTGCGCTGCGCGTCGGACAATTCGTGTTCCAGCGATATGCCGGCCCCGGTCAGAAACAGGTTGCGTTGGCGGCGGTCCTGCGTGCCGACGCGGCTTTCGACCAGCCCGTCGTTGACCAGCTGGCGCAGCACGCGGTTGAGCGACTGTTTGGTGACGCCGAGGATGTCGAGCAGGTCGTTTACTGTCAGCCCCGGTGTGCGGTTGATGAAGTGGATGGCGCGGTGGTGGGCCCGCCCGTAGGCGTAGTTTTCCAGAATCCGGTCGGGGTCGGCCGTAAAGCCGCGATAGGCGAAAAACATCAGCTCGATTCCTTGCCGGAGTTGTTCGTCCGTCAGGAAAAGCAATTGCTCCGAGCGACCCATAGGGCGTGATAACCGTTTGCTGTGCATCGTCTTTCCCCTGCATGTTTCAGCGCCATCACAGTTTATGTCAGTCTTGTTGACTTTCCAAGAATCATTTGCTAGCAAAATGGGGAAATCGTGAAATAAACTTTCGAATATATTGTGCTGAACGCAATATTCGTAATATTGAAGGGAAACAACTATGGCAACCGCACCTTATGATGATCGCGACGGATACATCTGGATGGATGGCGAATTGGTGGCGTGGCGCGATGCCAAAGTGCATATCCTGACGCATGCGCTGCATTATGCCTCCTCGGTGTTCGAGGGGGAGCGGTGTTACGAGGGCAAGATTTTCAAAAGCCGCGAGCATTCTGCGCGCCTTTTGAAATCGGGCGAATACATGGACATGCCGATCCCCTATTCGGTTGACGAGATCGAGGCGGCCAAGGAAGCGGCGCTGAAGGCCAACGGGCTGACCGATGCCTATGTCCGCGTGCTGGCGTGGCGCGGGGCCGGCACCGATATGGGCGTTGCGGCGGCAGCGAACAAGGTGCATATGGCGGTCGCGGTCTGGGAATGGGGCGCCTATTACGGCGACGCCAAATATCAGGGGGCGAAGCTGGATATTTCCAAATGGCGCCGTCCCGATCCGGCGACGATCCCCTGTTTCGCCAAGGCGGCGGGGCTGTATATGATCTGCACCATGTCCAAGCACGCGGCCGAGGCCAAGGGATGTTCCGATGCCATGATGTATGATTATCGCGGCTATGTGGCCGAGGCGACAGGGGCGAATATTTTCTTCGTCAAGGACGGGGTTGTGCATACGCCGATCCCCGATGCATTCCTGAACGGCATCACGCGCCAGACGGTGATCGGGATGCTGCGCGACAAGGGGATCGAGGTAATCGAACGCCATATCATGCCCGACGAACTGGCGGATTTCGAGCAATGCTGGCTGACCGGCACGGCGGCGGAGGTGACTCCGGTCGGGCAGATCGGGGACTATACGTTCGAAGTGGGCGAACTGGCCCGCGATATTGCCGAGAGCTATGAAAGGCTGGTGCGGGAATAGAAGCCTGTAAACCGGTTGCGAGGGCGCGCTTTCGGGTGCGCCTTTTTTGTTGGCGACAAAACCACTAAACCGGTTTAGTGGTTTTGAACAGGCAGGAGAACCCAATGGAAAAGCCACGCAAAATTATCATAGACACCGATCCGGGGCAGGACGATGCCGTGGCGATCCTGCTGGCGCTTGCTTCGCCGGAAATCGACGTGCTGGGTATTACCGCCGTCGCCGGAAACGTGCCGCTGGAGCTGACGCAGAAAAACGCCCGCAAGATTTGCGAGCTGGCGGGGCGGCCGGATGTGGCGGTCTATGCGGGGGCCTCGCGTCCCTTGTTGCGGCCGCTGGTGACGGCGGAATATGTCCATGGCAAGACCGGACTGGACGGGCCGGACCTGCCGGAGCCGCAGATGCCCTTGCGCGATATGCACGCGGTCGATTTCATCATCGAGAGCCTGCTTTCGCATGAAGCCGAGGAAATCACCCTCTGCGCCCTCGGTCCCCTGACCAATCTGGCGCTGGCGATGGCGCGCGCGCCCGGGATCGTGCCGCGCATCCGCGAGATCGTGCTGATGGGCGGCGGCTGTTTCGAGGGGGGCAATGTTACACCGGCGGCGGAGTTCAATATCTATGTCGATCCGCATGCCGCCGGACGGGTGCTGGATTCCGGCGTGCCGGTGACGATGTTTCCGCTCGATGTCACCCACAAGGCGCTGACCACCCGCAAACGGCTGGAGGCGTTCCGGTCGCTGGGCAACAGGGCGGGCAGGGCGACGGCGGAGTTGCTCGATTTCTATGAACGCTTCGACGAGGCGAAATACGGCACCGATGGCGGGCCGCTGCATGATCCCAATGTGATCGCGTGGCTGCTACAGCCGGAAATCTATCGGGGCCGGCAGATCAATGTCGAGGTGGAGACCGCCAGCGAACTGACCATGGGCATGACCGTGGCCGACTGGTGGGGCGTTACCGACCGGCCGAAAAACGTGTTTTTCGTGCGTGATCTGGACGCGGATGCGTTTTTTGACCTGCTGCTGGCGCGCATCGGGACGCTATGAGCTTGACTCCGGCCGCTTGAGGCAACAAATGCGCTGTGATATACGCAAACTATCTGGCGCCCGGCTGTGGCGCATTGAATCAGGAGGACATCGTTCTGTCGGAACGTGTTGATGTGGCCAAGGAGGCCGCGAATTCCGCAACCACCACTATTGGTGCAAGCGGAGACAAAGAACAGAGCGCCGCGATGCTGGCCCGTATTCTGGGCTCGCTCGACGAGAACAAGGCCGAAGAGGTCGTGGTGATCCCCTTGGAAGGCAAATCCGAGATGGCCGACAATATGGTCATTGCCTCGGGCCGCTCGACCCGTCAGGTCTCGGCGCTGGCCGATATGCTGTTCAAGAAAATCAAGGAAGAAACCGGTATTATCTGCCGCATGGAAGGCAAGGATTCCGGCGACTGGGTGCTGATCGATTGCGGCGATGCCGTGGTGCATCTGTTCCGCCCCGAGGTCCGCGAATTCTATCAGCTGGAAAAAATGTGGCAGGCCGCCGGTGGTCCCGCCGACGCGGAATAGATGCGTGTAACGCTCTGTGTTGTCGGCCGCCTGCGTGGCGGGCCGGAACGCGAGATCCTCGATGATTATCTGACACGGTTCGACCGCACGGGGCGGGCGCTCGGCCTCGGCCCTGCGAAGGTGGTGGAGGTCGAGGACAAAAAGGGCGGCGGCATGGAGGCCGAGGCAAAGCTGCTGCGCGGCGCCATTCCGTCCGGTGCGCTTCTGGTCACGCTGGACGAGCGCGGCAAGCTGCTGTCCTCGCCGGAGTTTTCCCGCAAGCTGGGCATTTGGCGCGACGACGGGCGGCAGGATGTGGCCTTTGTCATTGGCGGGGCGGACGGTATCGCGCCCGGTCTGCGCGCCGAGGCGGATTTCTCGGTTTCCTTCGGCAAAATGGTCTGGCCGCACATGCTGGTACGGGTGATGCTGGCAGAGCAGCTCTATCGTGCCGCCGCAATACAGGCCAACAGCCCCTATCATCGGGCTTGATTGCCGTGACGCAGGGGCATACATATCCCCTGTCCTGAAACGGAGGCCCCCATGTCCGCACCCAAACCCGTAGTCCTGTGTATTCTCGACGGTTGGGGTCTGCGCCCCGAGCGTGAAAACAACGCGGTGGCGCTGGGCCATACTCCGAATTTCGACCGGATCATGGCCGAATACCCCCACGCGACACTGGCCGCACATGGCGAGGATGTCGGCCTGCCCGCCGGACAGATGGGAAATTCCGAAGTCGGCCATATGAACATCGGCGCGGGGCGGATTGTCTGGATGGACCTGCCGAAGGTGAACAAGGCGATCGAGACGGGCGAATTCGACCGGAACCCCGTATTGCAGCGGTTTATCGGGAAACTGAAGGCCAGCGGCGGTGTGGCCCATATTGCGGGTCTCGCCTCGCCCGGCGGTGTGCATGCGCATCAGGACCATATCGCGCGCGCAGCGAAGGTGATTGCCGCTGCCGGTGTTCCGGTGAACATTCACGCCTTCCTTGACGGGCGCGATGTGCCGCCGCAATCCGCGGGCGAACAGATGGCGAAGCTGGAGGCCGACCTGCCCGCCGGGGCCGCCATTTCAACCGTCTGCGGCCGGTTCTTCGCCATGGACCGTGACAAGCGGTGGGAGCGGGTGCAGCAGGCGTTCGACCTGATGGTTATGGCCAAGGGCAAGCGCGCCTTCAGTGTGCAGGACGCCATTGACGAGGCCTACGGGGCTGGCGAGACCGACGAGTTCGTTTCCCCCACCGTGATCGGGGACTATGCGGGCATGAAGGATGGCGACGGGTTGTTGTTCATGAACTTCCGCGCCGACCGCGCGCGCGAAATCCTTGCGGCGCTGGGCGATCCGGATTTCGATGCTTTCGATGTATCGGCCCGCCCGGAATTTGCGGCGCTGACCGGCTTGGTGGAATATTCCGACGAACACAACAAATATATGGACGTGATGTATCCGTCCGAGGACATCATCAACACGCTGGGCCACTGGGTCGCGACGCACGGGCGCAAACAGTTCCGGCTGGCGGAAACCGAAAAATATCCGCATGTGACCTTTTTCATGAACGGCGGCGAAGAGGTGCCGGAAAACGGCGAGGACCGATATGTCGCGCCCAGCCCCAAGGTAAAAACCTATGACATGCAGCCGGAAATGTCGGAACCCGAGGTGGCGCGTCGGCTGGTCGAGGCGATTGAAGGGCAGGAATATGACCTGATCATCGTCAACTTTGCCAACCCCGACATGGTCGGCCATACCGGCGACCTGCAAGCCGCGATCAAGGCGGTCGAGGCCGTGGACGACGGGCTGGGGCAGGCGCTGGCGGCAATTGACGCGGTCGGCGGTGCAATGATTGTCACGGCCGATCACGGCAACTGCGAAACCATGGTCGATCCGGTGACCGGCGGGCCGCATACAGCGCACACCTGCAATCCGGTGCCGGTGGTGCTGGTCGGCGGGCCGGAGGGGATGAAACTGCGCAGTGGCGGGCGGCTTTCCGATCTGGCGCCGTCTTTGCTGGAATTGATGCAGCTGCCCCAACCGCCCGAGATGACCGGCGAAACCTTGCTTGAATCTGTTGCAAACTAATCATCTGTTAAAGTAATTGTGATTGCCTTGCGACATTCGGGCTGGCGGCTTTGTCCGGAAAAGGGTCTATATAAGAGTGTAACACATGCGGGGATTCCCGTGCGGTGTATCTGCAACACAGGATGAATTGAGAATGAACAAATATTTTATCGCCGCTATTGGCGGCGCTGTTGCCGGTGTCATTTTGACGACCCAGTTTGCCGGACCTATCGTGGCGCAGGAAACGACGCAACAGCAGTCTACATATGAACAGCTCGACCTGTTCGGAAATATATTCGAGCGCATCAAGTCGGATTATGTCGAAAAGGTTGATGACAAGGCCCTGATCGAAGCCGCGATTAACGGAATGTTGACGTCGCTTGACCCGCACTCCAACTATCTGCCGCCGACCGCTTACAAGGACATGCAGGTGGAAACCCGCGGCGAATTCGGCGGGCTGGGAATCGAGGTCACGCAAAAAGACGGTTTCATCAAGGTTGTGTCGCCCATCGATGATACGCCGGCCGCAAATGCCGGCATCAAGGCTGGTGACCTGATCACACAGATAGATGGCGAAAGCGTTCTGGGCCTGACCCTGAATCAGGCGGTGGATATGTTGCGCGGCCCGGTCGGGGCCGAGATCGTCATTACGGTTTTCCGCGACGGGGTGACAGATCCGTTCGACGTGACGATTGTGCGCGACGTTATCAAGATCAAGGCCGTGCGGGTTCGCACCGAAGGGCGCGCGATTGTGATGCGCGTCACCTCGTTCACCGACCAGACATTCAAGGACCTCAAGGCCGGTTTGCTGTCGGAAATCGACGCTAACGGCGGTATCGACAACATTGACGGGTTTGTTCTGGATCTGCGCAATAACCCCGGCGGGTTGTTAAATCAGGCGATCGCGGTTTCGGATGCGTTTCTGAACGAAGGCGAAATCGTGTCCACCCGCGGACGCAAGCCGGAAAACAACGAGCGGTTCAATGCCAAACCGGGGGACCTGGCGCAGGGCAAGCCGATCGTGGTTTTGATCAACGGCGGTTCTGCGTCGGCATCCGAGATCGTTGCCGGTGCGCTGAAAGACCAGGCGCGCGCAATTATCGTCGGCACCAAAAGCTTTGGTAAAGGGTCGGTCCAGACGATCATGCCGGTGCCGGGGAACGGCGCCATGCGTCTGACAACCGCGCGGTACTATACACCGTCGGGCCAGTCCATTCAGGGTCTTGGGGTAACACCCGACGTTCTGGTCAAACAGCGCCCGCCGGTCGATGCATCTGCCGATACACCCAAGACCGCAGCGCAGCGCTTGCGATCAGAGGCGGATTTGCGCGGTGCGTTGAACAATGACTCGCTGACCGATGCGGAACGCCAGCAAGTGGAACAGCAGCGCGCCGATCAGGAGGCGATGGCCAAACTGCGCGATACCGATTTCCAGTTGTCCTATGCGTTGGATATCTTGCGCGGCCTGAACGTGCTGGGTGCCAAGTAATATATTGCGAGGCAGGGTTGCGGCTCTGCCTCGCGAACACAAGAGTAAAAAATGACCGATCCGGAACATCTCTCCCGCCCGTATCGTCCGAATGTCGGGCTGATGGTTGTCAATTCCGCCGGCAATGTTTTTGTCGGGCGACGGATCGACTATCCCGATGCGTGGCAAATGCCCCAGGGCGGGATAGATGCCGGTGAAACGCCGCTGGAGGCGGCCTATCGCGAACTTGCCGAAGAGACCGGAATATTGCCCGGTGCCGTCGATTTGCTGGCCGAAAGCCGCGAATGGCATACATATGATTTTCCGCCCGAGGTAGCACAAAACCTGATGGGCGGGAGGTTCTGCGGGCAGCGCCAGAGATGGTTCCTGATGCGTTACACCGGTGATGATGCGGACATTGACATTGCGACAGAACACCCCGAGTTTTCCGCTTGGCGCTGGGCGCCGGTGCAGGAGTTGCTGGAATTGATCGTGCCTTTCAAGCGCGAAATTTACGCCGCGGTTGTCACGGAGTTTTCCGGGTTTTTCTGATGTTCAGGGGCGTCAAACCACCGGTCCGCCAACTGTTTTCCCAGACGATTGCTTGGTTTCTCGATCAGGGTGTATGTCGCAGTGGAGAGTGGCACGACCACGCCGAGGACCGCAAGCAGTAGCAACGGTCCGGAAAGCGCCAGTTCTCCGTGCCATTTTAGCCAGATCTGGACGATGATGTTGTGCGTCAGGTAAATGCTGAAACTGATGGAGCCAAGGTAAAGTAGTATCCGGTTTTCGAGCAGGCGTGACAGCACTGGATGGTTTTGTCGTTTGTAGAACGCGATCATTAGAAAAGTTCCGAGTCCGGTCAGTGCCCCGCTACCATAATTTGCAGCGATTAGCCCGCTGACGATGGCGACGGGGGCCAGAAGGACCAACAGACGGACGCCGGCGGCAGGAAAAGTTTTTTGCCTTTGCCGGATTTGGTATGCGGCAATGCCGAGAAGAAAGTAGTAGGCATATTTCGCCACAAACGTATCGACGAATATAATATGCCCGACCGGCAAAAACGCCAGACTCGCGAGTCGCGTTGCGATGTCTATACCAATGAAAACAAGGGTGTATAGGGCGAACCCGCGTGGCGTTTGCAGGCGCGGGATGACGGCGGGCAGCAGAATGTACCAGAACACCTCGACGGGAATGGTCCATTCCACGCCAAGGATGGAATCCGCTATCCGCCAGTCGAGATCGCTGAGAAATACAAGGTGCAAGGTCAGGTTGCGCAAATCAAGTGCGCCACCAAGGGCGTCAAGCAACCACATCGGTTGCATTACTCCGCTGCTTGCCAGCAAAAAACCCGTGATTACAGCGAGGTAGTAGGGCGGGGCGATGCGGAATATCCGGCGGGTCAGATAGTGGCGATACCCGGGCGCGCGCAGAAATGTTGTCGCGATAGTAAAGCCGGATATAACGAAAAACATCTCGACGCCATGTTTGGCTGCCAGTGTGATATTTGCGCCGATCTGTCCATATGCGTCAAACGCATCTGTATGATCAACCACCACCAATAGCGCCGCAATAGCCCGCAGCGCGGTCACAAAATCTGTGTCGCCGTACCGTCGGACCAGTGACATCAGATGACAAAGTCTTGCAGCGGGTTCACCTCTATTTCGCTTTCGGCCCGCCCCTTCATCGCCCGAACCGCTGCGCGCGCCCCTGCCGCCGTGGTATAATACGGGATCCGGTCATATAGCGCGACCGAGCGGATTTCACGGCTGTCACCGATCGACTGGCTGCCTTCGGTTGTGTTGAAAACCAGATGCACATGCCCGTCTTTCATCAGGTCGACGATGTTTGGTCGGCCCTCGTAGACTTTGTTCACAACCTCGGCTGCAATATCGTGATCGGTCAGGAATTTTGCCGTGCCGCGTGTGGCGATAATCGTGAATCCCAGGTCCGAAACCAGCCGGGCGGCTTCCAGTATCATGTCGCCCTTGTCGGCGTCTTTGATCGAGATGAACACCGTCCCTTCGGTCGGCAGGTCGGTGCCGGCACCGAGCTGTGATTTCAGAAAGGCGCGGCTGAAAGTTTTGTCCAGCCCCATGACCTCGCCGGTGGACCGCATTTCCGGGCCAAGCAAGGTATCGACACCCGGGAAGCGCGCGAACGGAAGGACGGCCTCTTTCACCGCGAAGTACGGCAGGTTCGGGTCCACCAGATCAAAATTCGACAGCGGTTCCCCTGCCATGATCCGCGCCGCGATACTGGCGATCGGCGAACCCGTGGCCTTGGCGACGAACGGCACCGTGCGGCTGGCGCGCGGGTTGACTTCCAACACAAATATAACGCCGTCCTTGATGGCGAACTGCACATTCATCAGGCCCACGACGTTCAGTCCCAGTGCCATCGCTTCGGTCTGGCGCTTCAGTTCGGCGATGGTGTCGGCGTCCAGCGAATAGGGCGGCAGCGAGCAGGCGGAGTCGCCGGAATGCACGCCGGCCTCCTCGATATGTTCCATGATGCCGGCCACATGCACGGCTTTGCCATCACAAAGGGCGTCTACGTCGACCTCGATCGCGCCGGTCAGATAGCTGTCGAGCAAGACCGGGTTATCACCCGAAACCCGAACGGCCTCGGTGATATAACGGGTAAGGTGCGCGTCGTCGCGAACGATTTCCATGCCGCGTCCACCCAGAACATAGGACGGGCGGATCACCAGTGGATAGCCCACGTCCTGCGCGATTTCAAACGCCTGTTCCGGGCTGGAAGCGATGCCGTTGTAGGGCTGCTTGAGGTCGAGATCATGCAGCAGCTTCTGGAACCGCTCGCGGTCCTCGGCCAGATCAATGGCGTCCGGCGTGGTGCCGAGGATGGGGATGCCCTCGTTCTGAAGCGCGTTGGCCAGTTTCAGCGGGGTCTGACCACCGAACTGCACGATCACGCCGTG